>NZ_JBYNRX010000024.1:0-124830 GCF_057785375.1 Roseiflexus sp. | reverse complement strand
CCCTGGCGGGAGAAGGGGGGGCAGGGGGGATGAGGGGAGACAGCAGCGGCAGAGACCACACCCCCAACCCCCCCGCATGCAGAGGGCAGGGGGGAGGTGAGCAGTGTTCCCCTTTCTCCCCTTGCGGGAGAAGGAAGCAGGGAGAATAGGAGACAGCAGGGGCAAGGCGGCGTCTCGCCCCATTCGAGTGCGCCGCCTTGCCCCCCTTCTCCCCTGGCGGGAGAAGGGGGGGCAGGGGGGATGAGGGGAGACAGCAGCGGCAGAGACCACACCCCCAACCCCCCCGCATGCAGAGGGCAGGGGGGCAGGGGGGCAGGGGGAATGCAGAGAGGAGAGGGGCAGGGGGGATGAGGGGGCGAACGCATGGCAACGCCCGCAGCATTGTCGTTCAATCTGTCAAGGCATCGACGCCTTGCGAGACTAATCAGGGCTTGATCTCGTGTGCTATAATTGCTTACAAGTGGCTATTGCCGCATCGTCTTGCTGAAAGAAAGGCACGCCCCTATGAGGCGAGGAGGTCTCCTTCTGTTGCTCGGTGTTGTGATTGCCGCCGCCGCAGCCCTGCTCTTCTTCTTTTTCTTCCAGACCCCGCCGGCGCCTGAGACGACCGCTCTGCCACAGGAACCGACTCCCGTACCACTACGCAAAGTCGTAGCCGCGCGTGTCGATATTCCGGCAAACACCGTGCTGACCGACACCGAGACACTTCTGACATTGCGCGACATTCCCGAGCCGGAGTACAATGCTGCGCCCGATCAGTACTTCATCAGCGTCAACGAACTGACGACGAAGGTAACACTGCGCGCGCTCAATGCGACCGAAATCATTCGCGCCCGCGACCTGACCGACGCCGGTCTGTCGTTCCAGGTGCCGCCGCCCGACACGCTCGACGCGCCGCCCAACAAGGTATTTCCGCTCGAAGTCGGCAACCTGACCGGCGTCGCCGACCAGATCCGTCCTGGCGATGCGGTAGACCTGGTGATGACCTACGAAATCCGTCGCCTGATCATCCGCCCGACGCTGACCCTGGACCCGGAGACCGGGCAGCTGGTCGTCACGCCGGTTGAAGAAACCCTCGTAGACCGGGTAACGAAGACCATGGTGCAGAATGTCCAGGTGCTGCGCGTCTTAAAACCTGCCATTCCGCAGGAGGCGGGCACGCCGACGCCAGCCGGAGCGTCAGGGCAGCCGGCGCCAGCGCCGGCGCCGGTAAGCACCCCGACGACCGACAGCTACGTGCCGGGAGCGCAGTGGATACTGCTGCTGGCGATGACCGACCAGGAAGCCGAGATTGTCAAATTCACGCTCGACCAGCAGGATCCCAAGCCGCAGATCACGCTGGTGCTGCGTGGGCGCGACGATGGAGAAATCGAGAACACCACCGGCGTCACGCTGCGCCTGTTGACCAGCCGTTATGGGTTGCCGATGCCCGAGCCGCTGCAACCGCTGGCACTTGCACCGGAAGAAATCACGCCGGGACCGGCGCGCCCGACGCCAACACCGTTCCCGCAGCCATAACCGATGACTGCATCATGGCAGAGAACGCGGTATAATACGAAAAAGCAGCCGGGGGTGCGCTCCACCCCCAAGTTAAGTATGTATAACATAACGCGACCGGCAACGCATACGACTGAGAGGGAGCCATGGCAGGAGGACCGCGAACCCCCGACGCCGCAGGTCCGGCAAAAATTCGGGTGATGATTGTTGACGATATCGCCGAAACACGCGATAACCTCGAGAAACTCCTCTTCTTCGAAAAAGATATCGAGGTCGTCGCCAAAGCATCGACCGGGCGCGAAGCGCTGGCGCTCGCCAAACAGCACCGTCCCGACGTGGTGTTGATGGACATCAACATGCCGGACATGGACGGGATCGCCGCGACCGAGGCGCTGTTGAGCCAGGTGCCCGAAGCGCAGGTCATCATGATGAGCGTCCAGGGAGAGCAGGATTACCTGCGCCGGGCTATGCTCGCTGGCGCGCGCGAGTTCCTGCCCAAGCCGATTGGCGCCGAAGAACTCTACAGCGCCATCCGTCACGTCCATCGCCTGGCAAGCACACAGCGGCGCTACGTGACGGCGCCGCCGCCGGGAACAGACGGATCGGGCGGCGATGAGGGGGCGCAGGGGCAGATCATTGCCGTGTTCAGTCCGAAAGGCGGCACGGGTACATCGTCGATCGCCTGCAACCTGGCAGTGGCATTGCGTCTGCTGACCAACAAGAAAGTCGCGATCGTCGATGGCAACCTGACGTTTGGCGATGTCGGCGCGATCCTGAACCTGGTGTCGTCCAAAACCATTGCGGACCTGGTTAACCGCATCAGCGAACTGGATCGCGATCTGCTCAACGATGTGATGGCCACCCACGCCTCGCAGGTGAAAGTCCTGCTGGCGCCGCCCAATCCACAGACCGGCGAACTGGTCACCTCGGATCATTTGCGAACGATCCTGGAGTTCATGAAGAAGGAATTCGATTATGTCATTGTCGATACTCAGGCATCGTTCCAGGATCGCGCGCTCGCCGCGCTCGACATGTCCGACCGGATCGTTGTGCTGATGACCCTCGAAATCCCCTGTATCAAGAATATCAAACTGTTCCTCGAAGTCGCAGAATTGCTGGAGTACCCGCGGGAAAAAATCGTTCTGGTGCTCAACAAAGCCGATAATCGCCTCGGCATGCGCGTCGAGAACGTCGAAGCCAATATTCAGCATAAAGTCGCTCTGCAGATTGCCAACGCCGGCCACGAAATGACGCTGGCGGTCAATCAGGGAGTGCCGCTCGTCATCGCCAAGCGTGATCTTCCCACATCCAAGGATATCGTCGCACTGGCGAAACTCTTGAGCAGCGGTCTTGCGGCGCAAACCGCCGCAGCCGGCAAGAAATCCGAAAAAGCGCCGGAGAAATCAGGTCTGTTCGGCAAATTATTGGCGCGGCGCTAAACGCCGCCCTTTGAGGGAGCATACGGTATGTCGCTCTTGAAACGCATTGGCGGAACCTCTGGCGCGACCGGGCAACTTCCCACCCCCGCCGCCGGACCGGCGGCGGCTCGCCCTGGCATTCCATCCGCCCCGCGCCGTGAGGAAGAGAATAGTGTCATCGAACTGCGGCAGCGCGTTCAGCAGCGCCTGATCAATGAACTCGATCCACGTCTCGACCTCTCCAACGTCGCCAGAGTGCGGCAGCAGGTCGAGGAGATTTTCAATACGATCCTCGATAGCGAAAATATCGTTCTGTCGCGGTCGGAGCGCGCCCGCCTGTTCGAGTCGATCGCCGCCGACATCCTGGGCTTCGGACCGCTCCAGGAACTGCTCAACGACCCGGAGATTTCCGAGATCATGGTCAATGGTCCCAGGAAGGTCTATGTCGAAAAGCGTGGCAAGATTCAGTTGAGCGAGGTGACCTTCGTCGATGAACAGCACGTCCTGCGGGTCATCGACCGGATTGTTGCTCCGCTCGGTCGCCGTATCGATGAGTCGTCGCCAATGGTCGATGCGCGTCTCCCCGATGGCAGCCGCGTCAATGCGGTGATCCGCCCGATTGCGCTCTGCGGACCGACGATCAGTATTCGTAAGTTCCGCAAGGAAGGCATTACCATCGAAGACCTGATTCGCTTCGGTTCGCTGACCCGCGAGATGGCGGAGTTTTTGTCGGCATGCGTGCGCGCATCGCTCAACATTGTGGTTTCCGGCGGCACCGGTTCGGGAAAGACGACGATGCTCAATGTGCTCTCGTCGTTCATTCCCGACGACGAGCGCATTATCACGGTCGAAAATGCAGCGGAATTGCAATTGCGCCAGGAGCACGTTGTGCCGCTCGAGTCGCGTCCGCCGAACGTCGAGGGCAAGGGGGAGATCAGCATTCGTGACCTGGTGATCAATACGTTGCGAATGCGCCCGGAGCGCATTGTGGTCGGCGAGTGTCGCGGCGGCGAGGCGCTGGAAATGCTCCAGGCAATGAACACCGGTCACGATGGCTCCATGACCACACTGCACGCCAACTCGCCACGTGATGCGATTGCCCGTATCGAGACGATGTGTCTGATGGCGGGCATGGATCTGCCGGTGCGCGCTATCCGTGAGCAGATTGCATCGGCCGTCAACCTGATTGTTCAACTGGCGCGCCTGAAAGATGGTTCGCGCAAGGTCATCTACATTACCGAAGTGCAGGGTATGGAAGGCGACGTCGTTGTGCTCTCGGATATTTTCGTGTTCGAGCAGCAAGGGATTGATGAGCGCGGCAAGATCATCGGTCAACTGAAGCCGACTGGCATCCGTCCACGGTTTGTTGATCGCTTCGAGGAGCGCAACATTTACCTGCCGCCGAATATTTTTGGCTATGGCAGTGGTTCGCTCTTCTGATGCCGCCTGGCCACTCATGAACGCGGCGGACTTCTGGCAGGCGGTTTGGGGCGCGCTTCCCGGTACGCCCCAAACCGCACCCTGCCAGTACGGCGCCGGAAAGGAACCCGCTGTATGCCGATCTCTGCGGATATGACCCGTTTCATTGCGCCTGCTGCCATCTTCGTCGTGATTGTGGCAGTCTTTGCGCTGCTGGCGCGCCGCAGCGCCGGCAGCGCCAGTTATGAGGAGCGGCTGACCCAGTTTGCCGGGCGGCGCACCGATCAACTCCAGCGCTCTGCCAAGGATCAGTTGCGCGAGATCGACAAGGTCGTAGCACGCGGAAAGCGCGGCAGCGAAACGCAGCGCAATCTGGCGCGCGCCGATCTGAAACTGACGGTTACCGAGTTCTATGCGATCAAACTGCTGGCCGCAGTGGTCGGCGCCGCCGTCGGCGCGTTCATCGGGCGCGCCAGTTGGGAGGCGCAACTGCTGTCAGGGATTGTCGGCTTCGTGCTGTTTTCCTTCTTCCCGGACATCTACGTGGGGTATGCCGCCAAACAACGCGTGACGAAATTCAACGCCCAACTCGGCGATACCATCAATATGCTGGCGAATTCGCTGCGTTCGGGGTATAGTCTGCTCCAGTCGATGGAACTGGTCAGCCGTGAAGCGCCCGAACCGACCGCTTCGGAGTATCGGCGCGTGGTCCAGGAAGTCGGTTTGGGGTTACGCACCGAAGATGCGCTTGACAATTTGCTCAAGCGCGTGCCGTCGGAAGACCTCGACCTGCTGATCACGGCGGTCAAAATCCAGATGGAGTCCGGCGGTAATCTGGCGCAGATCCTCGATACGATCGGGCATACCATCCGTGAACGTATTCGCATCAAAGGTGAAATTGCGGTATTGACCGCACAGGGGCGCATTTCGGCGTATGTGATTACCGGGTTGCCGATCGGTCTGGCGATTTTCATCACCGTCATCAATCCGAACTACATGTCGCCAATGTTTTCGTTCGGCATGCCGCCAGAACACTGGTGCTGTCTGCCGGTCGCCGGTATTGTGATGATCATAATCGGCTTCTTTGCAATCATGAAGATAGTCGATATCGAGGTCTGAGAAGGGGGCGCGTATGACAGGCATGTTGCCGATGATCGGGTTCGGGGTGCTCATGCTGCTCGGCGTCGGGCTGATTATGCTCGGAATGCGGCGTTCATCGCAGCCTGATGCGATCAGCGACCGGCTCAGTCAGTTCACCGAGCGCACGATGACGCTCGAAGAAATGGAACTGCAACAGCCGTTCAGCCAGCGTGTGCTGGCGCCGCTGGCGAAAAGCATTCTGGCAAAACTGGGCGAGTATGGTCCCAAACAGAGTGCTGAGCGTCTGCGGATCAGCCTGGCGCAGGCGGGCAACCCTGGCAACCTGACCCCCATGCAGTTCAGCGGCATTCGCCTGGCGCTGGCTGTTATCCTGTTCGTTGTGGTTGGCGCGGTTACCTTCCTCCAGGGGATGGAATTGACCCAGGCGCTGATGTATACCGCTATCGGCGGGGTGATGGGGTATCTGCTGCCGGGTATCTGGCTTGGGCAGCAGATCAAGAAGCGCAAGAAGGCGATTGTCAAGGCGTTGCCCGATGCGCTCGACCTGCTCTGCATCTGCGTCGAAGCCGGTCTGTCGTTCGATCAGGCGATGCAGCGCCTGACCGAAAAATGGGAAGACCCGCTCTCCAAAGAGTTCAAGCGCGTGCTCTCTGATACACGCCTTGGACGCCCCCGCCGTGAGGCGATGAAGGAGATGATCGATCGCTGTGGCGTCGATGATGTGCAGACGTTTATCGGCGCGGTGATCCAGGCGGAACAGCTCGGTGTGTCGATTGGACGTATTCTGCGCATTCAGTCCGACCAGATGCGCATCCGGCGCCGCCAGCGCGCCGAGGAAGAAGCGCATAAGGCGCCGATCAAGATGCTTTTCCCGATGGTCTTCCTGATCTTTCCGGCGTTGTTCATTGTGATTCTTGGTCCGGCTGTGCCCCGCATTATGAAATCGCTCGGTGGATTGGGAGGATGAGCAGATCATTGGTTTCGCCTCCAACGATCATCGAAAATGTCACCCGTGGCACGGTGATTGCTGACCGCGCTGAAGTAGCGCGGTCGTTGCTTGCACGGGGGCGCGGGTTGATGGGACGCACGTCCCTGCCCGCCGGGTACGGTCTGATTCTGGTTCCCGAGTCGAGCATTCATATGTTCTTCATGCGTATTCCGATTGATGTGCTGTTCGTGGATCGGCAGCATCGGGTGATCGGCGTGCGCGAGGCGCTGCCGCCATGGCATCCGTTCGCCGGCGTGGCGCCCTGGCGCGGGCATTATGTCGTCGAACTTCCTGTCGGCGCTATCCGCTCCAGCCATACCGAGATGGGAGATGAGTTGCGGGTGACGCCGGATATTTAGCGCCTCTTCCGAAAAATCGCTACGTGAAGTGTGGATGGGTAGGCGAAGGCGGCGCCTTCGCCTGCCCGACATCTGTTTCCCGGCGGAATGAATTCCGCATCTGTTTCCCGGCGGAATGAATTCCGCCGTACCGAACCGACATCTGTTTCCTGGCGGAATGAATTCCGCCGTACTGACCGTACTGGCCGTTTCTGACGCTTTTTGCCCGCACTCTGCAACATCTTGCGAAAATCCCCTCTCTGTGAGTGGTAGTGGCGCTTACAATAACACTGGACCCTTCGGTTATTAGATTCGCAGAGCACGCATGGTTTTTGCTCCTCTACGCAACAACCGCCTGATAGCCGCCGCAATCTTCACTGCGCTGCTGTTGCTCTATCTGGCGACTCTGACGCGGGTACATACGTTCGATGCGCTCTCGTATGTCATGAGCGTTGAACGCAAGCCGTGGACGGAGTTGTTCCATCCGCACCACCTGGCGTATGGTCCCCTCGGTTCGTTGATGCTGGCATTGAGCCGCTTCCTGGGATACAGTGGCGGCGCGGCGTTGCCGATGCAACTGGTGAATGCCGGAGCGGGCGCGCTGGGGGTGGCGCTGTTCTACCTGACGGTGCGCGCGGCGACGGGGCGTGCCGATGTGGCGCTGCCGGCTGCGCTGTTGCCGGGTGTGACGTATGCCTACTGGTACTACGCCATTGAAATCGAGGTCTACACCCTTGCGACGTTCTTTCTGATCGCCTGCCTGGCGCTGATCACGCGCCCGACGCTGTGGACGGCGCGCCGCTGCCTGGCATTGGGAATGGCTCAGGGTGGCGCGGTGTTGTTCCATCAGACGAATGTGCTGCTCTGTGCGCCAATTGCGCTGAGCGCACTGGCAGATCTGCGCGCAGGCTGGAAAACCGGCAATGCACGCGCAGTCGCCGGTCGCTGGGCCTGGTACGCAACGGCATTGGCATTGATCGTGGCGACGCCCTATCTATATGTGATGCTGGTCGTGAGCAACTTTCGCGCCATCGAGGATATGCTCGCATGGTTGACGGAATATGCGCGCACCGGATGGTGGGGCGGTCCGCCGACCGTTGACACCTTCACCGGTCTCGGCATCGGTCTGAGCGACACGCTGGCGCAACCCGGGGGCGGCTGGTTCTATCTTGCGCTCGGCGGAGTCGTGGCGTGGGTGTGGAGCAGGCATGACCGACCCCTGACCGGCGGGCAGAGCGACTCACAGGAAACTCATGTGGCGCTGGCGCCGCTGATTGCCTGGCTTGCGGCATATGGCGCATTTTTCGCCTGGTGGGAGCCGGATAACATTGAGTTCTGGATCGCCAGCCTGCCGCCAGCCTGCCTGTTGTTCGCCACAGCGCTCGCGCGGGCGCGCCCGTGGAGCGCGCCGGTCTGGACTTCCCTGGCAATTGTCGGGGTGATGGCATGGGTCAATTACGGCGCCATCGTCCAGCGCGGCGATCCGGCAACCGACCTGCAACGCCTGATTGCGCGTGAACTGGCGGCGCGCAGCACACCAGCCGATCTGTTGATCGTTCCTGATGGCTTGCAGGAACTCTACCTGCCGCACTATGAGCGCCGCGAGAACGTTCTGTCGCTCAACCAGGCGCTGTTCGACAGCAATGGATTATGGGATGGCGCCTGCGCAACGATCCGCAGCCGGATTGCGACTGCACAACATGCCGGGGCGGCAGTGATGATCGCCGATGAAGCGCTCCATCCGCCGCCGCGTGTGCTCAACCGTCACGGTATTGTACAATCGCAGATAGATATGTGCTTTGCGCCATACCACACAGCGCTCGTTGATCTTGCATTCGCTGAACCGCTTCCCACATACCGACGGCTGCCAGCCGCAACCGAGACGGCGCTGGCGGGCGGATGGACCTTCGAGCGGGATGCGATGGGCTGGCGGGCGTTCAACGTCGCCGATGAGCGCCTCGATGGGGGATGGCGTTTTCAGCCCGGCATCGATCCGGCGCTGGTCAGTCCGCTTATAAGGCTCGATGCCCGCCAGGTGACGGCCATCGAGATTCGGATGGCGAATGGCACACGCGCCCGTGACGCGCAACTCTTCTATGCTGGCGCCGACGGTGCGTTGACCGAGGACCATTCGGTGCGCTGGGAACTGGCAGAGACTGCTGAAGCCGTGACCTACACCATTGACCTGCGCCAGGCGCCAGGGTGGAGCGGAGTGATCACGCGTCTGCGGATCGATCCGGTGGGAGTCGGTGATGGCGGCGAGATACGCATCGAATGGGTGCGCCTGCACCTGGCGACGCAGTCGGGGAAGGAGCGCCAGCGAGGCATGATGAGTGTCATCTGAATGTCAGCGCGGACGACGGGTGCGCCAGACGATCAGGGCAATCACAGCGGCAATGATCGGAATACCGGCAAGCCAGTAAGGAAACAGCGGCGCAGCGCCGCCAGGGGTCACACCACGTCGCCCGCCCCATGGCGTGACGGTTGGCGCCGGTGTAGGAACCACGTCCTGCGCCAGGACTTCTGTGGGCATCAACGTCCAGATCAGTGCTGCAACCAGGACTGCCAGCGCGACCAGAAGCGCCAGGATAAGACGCTTTGGTGGAAACGAGCGATTCATCGTTTGTATCCCCCAGTGATGACTGTCATCTGCACCAACCGGCATATCTGCGCGCCAGCATCTGTGTCGCCGCGCGCACTCCTGTGCAGCGCCCCTTACCCTCGGCTGAGGGTCATCTTATCGCCTTTGACCATTCGGTTGCGGGTTAGCAGCGGGTTCGGAGGATGGCGCACCGAAACGCGGCGGGAGCGGCGGCATACCCTGCTGGCAGCCGCGCGGCAGGGGATCAGGCGGCGTGACGCCAAAATACGCCTGCATAATCTGCGTCACCGCCGGCACCGCGATCGTGGCTGAACCATCATTCATATCACCGGCGCCCTCGACCAGCACCAGCACCTCGATTTCCGGGTCGTCGTAAGGAGCGAACCCGACAAACCAGGCATGGCTCTGGCGCACCTCACGCGTTCCTCTGCCATCGGGTGCGGGAATGGTGATCAGCGGACCAAATTCGGCAGTGCCGGTCTTGCCGGCGATACTGAGACCGGAACACTGATCACGAGCGGCGATGTTCGGTCCCTCGGTGACCGACAGGCGCATCCCTTCACGCACGACCTGGAAATGCTTCGGATCGATCGGGATGCGGCGGATCAGTTCAGGCTGAACCTCACGGATGACATTCCCGTTTGTATCGGTAATGGCGCGAACAATCTGCGGACGGTAAAGCCATCCATCGTTGGCAATCGCGGCTGAGGCCATCACCAGTTGCAGCGGGGTCACCTCCAGGTTGCCCTGCCCGATGGCGGCATTGTAGGTGTCGCCCGTGGTCCACGCCGAACGCAACACACGCTGCTTCCAGGCCGGAGTCGGCACACGCCCGGCTTCCTCACCCCGCAAACGCACGCCGGTCGGCTCGCCGAAGCCGAACCAACCGAGACCTTCTGCCAGAGTGGAAATCCCCAAACCCTTCTCGATCGTCTGATCTTCCGGTTTCAGGTTGATCACATTCTCGCGGTTGCCGCCCGCCACCGACATAAAGAAAATGTTCGACGACACCTTCAGCGCCTGACGCACATCGATCTTGCCGTTGTCGCGCGACGAGGCGTTGACATACTGGTAGACGACGCCAGGCACATACTGGTCTTCCACCAGCAATCTTCCGGGATCGCGGATCGTTGTATTCTCGGCGATCACACCCTGTTGGAGCGCGATGGCGGCATCGAACGGTTTGAGGGTCGAACCGGGCGGATACTGACCGCTGATCGCGCGGTTCGTTTGCAGCGACAGGCGCGCCAGTTCTTTCTGCTTCTCCGGATCGCGGGGGAAGAACAATTCCTGAAGTTCAGCACTGCGCGCCGGGTCCCAGATATTGTTGTCGTAAGCGGGCCAGTTGACCATCGCTAGAATGCGTCCGGTTTTCACCTCGACAACAATCGCCACACCGCTGCGGATCGGGTCGTAATTGCGCTTATAAGCGAAACGGTCAGGCATTGCCTGGCGACGACGCTCGCTTTCATCGATCCAGTTGCGCAGGATCCGCTCGGTCTGATACTGCAATTGCGCATTGATCGTCAATACCAGATTATACCCATTGCGCGGCGCTTTAATTGTCTGTGGCAGGCGAACGGGGCGACCGAGCGCATCCACCAGCACTTCCTGCATGCCGAGTTGCCCGCGCAACTCTTCTTCATAACTGGCTTCGACGCCGAACTTGCCGATGCGGTCATCGAGCAGATAGCGCGGCAACCCCAATTCGTAGGGATTGATCTGCTTTTGAATGATGCCACACTCAATCGAATTGCCAATCGAGTCAAGCAATCCGCTCATCCATGAGCGCGCCGGGTTCTGGCGCACCAGTTCACACTGATTCACGCGGCCGATATACCCCAGAATGTACGACAGCGACGGCGTTTCGGCGCTTAGCGGATAGCGTCGGCGGTAATCCTGTTCGATCACGACACCCGGCAGACTGGCAGCGTTCTCGATCAGCGCCAGTGCAATGGCATGAGGAATATCCTCTTGAATGGTCAATGTCTGATATCCTGGAATATTGGCACGCTCGACCATTGAGGCAACCGGGTTTTGCAGAGTTGTCACATCGCTATACGCCGTCGAGAGACGCAACGCATTCAGCGTCATCTGAGGCGACACGGCGACGCGCATCCACGCGACCGGCGGTTCCAACGGCGCGATCGTCTGTTCGCCGACGACCCGGATGAGTTCTTCGCGCAGCCCCAGATTGAATTGCAGCGCCGATGCCGGTGAAATCGTCAGCGTTACGGTGAGCGGAGAGGACGCCAATGCAGGAGATGTATCGAGCGTTGCCGACGGCGTGGCAATCTGTATCAGGCGATCATAGCGAGTAACCAGTTCATCGATTGCTGCGCGTTGATCGGGTGTGATTGCGAGTGATGCCGTCAGCGGCGGTTCGACACGCTGTGCGCGAGCGACGGCATCGGCGCCGAGACCCCGGATCAGATCGCTGCGCAGCACCGGGTCGCGGTCGAGTGCGGTTGCGGGAGAAACGATCAGGGTGCTGGTAATACCGATTGCCTGACTGAGGTATGCAAAGACCTGCGCCCGCGACGCAGGATCGGCAGGCAGATCGGCGGGACGGACGGCGACGGTGTAGATCGGAACGGTCTGCGCGAGCACGGTTCGTCCATCGCCGGCAAAAATCTCGCCGCGCAACGGGCGCATCGGCAGATAGCGTATAACGCGCACTGCTGTTGTATAACGGAACTGATCCGCCTGCGCCTCGACCAGTTGCAACTGATAGAGCCGCCCGACGAGGATAGCGAAGATCAGAATAACGGTGATCTGGAGAACGAGAATACGGTTGATTCTCATTGGGTATAACCCGTATTGCAGTACCTTGGGGCGCGGTCTCGCCGCCGGGCGCGGGGCGCTGCACCCCTACGTACACCCCTCTTGCCTCACGCCTTGCACCTCACGCCTCTAATACACATCCACCGGCACGCTCCGCCGCACCCGGTCTTCATACCGGCGAAAGAGCAGATAGACCGGCAGAGCGGGGATGGTCGCCATCAGGGTATCAGGCAGGAGCACGTACAGTACATACGCCTGAGGATCAACCGGCGCGACCAGCAGCGTGGAGAGGAGCGCATACACCCCATGATAGACTGCGCTCCCCAGCGCGACCCCGACGACCGGCACAAACCAGTTATCACGGCTCAGACGAACCAGCGCCTGGGTTGCCACAATGACACCTGCAAGCAACGCCAGCGTATGCAGACCGAGGAGCGTCAGGGCGCACAGGTCGAGCGCCAATCCCCCATAGAACGCCCAGCGCGCAGCAGAAGTCGTTCCGGCAATCAATCCATGGACGATCGTCAGCAGCAGGATCAGATTGAACGGTATTCCAAAGGGGCGCGGCAGCAACGCCGTCTGCACCAGCGCCACGACCAGCAAAGCCGCGAGCAACGCCGTTTCGTAGGCAATCACTTCTTCGATTCGTCGCTGGCGAGAATGACCCATGCGTAGCGCACCCGATCCGGATCGACAAACGGACGCACGCTGGCGATTCGATCGTGCCCGGTATCCTGTAACGTTTCGATAATCCCGACCGGCACATTTGGCGGCACGGACGCGCGCGGCAGATCGATTGACAATTCTGCCGAGAGGCCGGCTGTCACCACGGTATTGCCAACGGTCAGCGGCGCATCACGCGCAACCGAATGCAGCAGCAGGCGCGATCCGCGTTGCCACTGCCCCTGCACCACACCGCGCACCACATCGTTTTCGTGATACACCTGGGCGCTCAATGCGCTGCTGTAGTCTGTCACAAGCAGGACGGCGGCGGTACGCGGTCCAACCGCTTCGACGACGCCGATCAGGGCAGGCGGATTACTCCCTTCGCGCGCGATCACTGCCATTCCCGGCTGCACTCCCTGATCGGCGCCGGCGGCAATCAGCACCAGGCGGCGCCCGCTGTCGGGAGTGAGCGCAAGAACATCCACCCCCAACAACTGCCAGGGATATGCCTGCTCGATGCGCACCTGCTCGCGCAGCCGGGCATTTTCGAACTTCACCGCCTCCGCCTCGATCAGGCGCGCCTTGAGGTCGGCGATCTCGGCGCGCAGCGCCTCGTTTTCCGCCTGCAACGCCGGATCATCGTTCAGTTGCCGGGTGGCAGCGCGTATCCAATCACCAACCCCCTGCAACCTGCCCAACACCGGGCTGATGAACGTTTGCGCGTGGGTGCGCAGCGGACCCAGCAACCCCGCCTGATCGGCGGCCAGGATCGCCGCTGCCGCCAGCACGAGCAGAATCACCAGCAACGGCGAGCGCCGCGCCGGTTGGGACAGGCGATACGAGCGATCGCGCAGCATGGGCGGCTCTCATCAATAACGGACACGACGGGTGCGTTGCGTACTGGTCAGGATATCGCGATACACCGGATTTTCGAATTCCTCGACCATTTTCCCTGCGCCGCGCGCCACACACGAGAGCGGGTCCTCCGCGATATGCACCGGCATCTTGGTTTCTGCGGCAATCCGCCGTTCGAGACCGTGCAGCAGCGCGCCGCCGCCGGCGAGCACAATACCGTGCTCCATAATATCCGCCACCAGTTCGGGGGGGGTCTCTTCGAGCGCGGCGCGCACCTCGGCGACGATCGCATTGACCGGACCAGCAATGCCTTCCCGCAATTCGACGCTCGAAATCTCCACCGCTTTCGGCAAACCGGTCAGCAAATCGCGCCCGCGCAGCACAACCCGGATCTCTTCATCGAGCGGGTAGGCGCTTCCGGCGGTGATTTTGACCTTTTCCGCCATGCGCTCGCCGATCAGCAGGTTGTACTCGCGGCGGGCGAACTGGATAATCGCCTCATCGATCTCATCGCCCGCCGTGCGGATCGAGTGATTGATCACGATCCCGCCAAGCGAAATCACTGCGACTTCCGTCGTCCCGCCGCCAATATCGACGATCATCGAACCGACCGGCTCATCCACCGGCAAGCCGGCGCCGATTGCCGCCGCCATCGGCTCTTCCACGACATACGCCTCGCGCGCGTTGGCATTCAGCGCCGCATCGCGCGCCGCGCGCATCTCGACCTGCGTCACGCCCGACGGCACGCCGACGACCACGCGAGGGCGCGGCGACACGATGCCGAGCGAACGGTCGTGCGCCTTGCTGATGAAGTACTTCAGCATCTTTTCGACAACCTCGAAATCGGCGATGACCCCATCCTTCAGCGGGCGCACCGCGATGATATTGGCAGGCGTTTTGCCGACCATTGCCTTGGCTTCTGCGCCGACGGCTTTGACTTCTTTGGTCTTTTTGTCGATCGCAACGACTGATGGTTCGCTGATGACGATCCCCTTGCCACGCACGTGAACCAGGGTGTTGGCAGTTCCGAGATCGATGCCAAGGTCGCGGCTGAGCGCGCCGAAGAATGAATTGAGCGGGTTAAACCCCACGCGGCCCTCTTCCTGAATCTCTACCGGCTTACACCAGAATGGCTATGTTATGTCCATCCCTCTGCTGGCGCGCATTATACCACACTGCGTTGTTACAAGGTTGCATCGATATTGCAATCATCGACGCCTGTCGATCACACGCGCAGGCTGGTATACTTAGACATAGAGACATCGTCGGTGCGCCGGGCGCCCTGCGCGATGCCGTACCATCGCACTCCATTCGGGTTCCAGCCCGCATCAAGTATGATCGAAGCCTCCAATCTGCACAAAGTCTTTGGCGCATTTCACGCTGTGCGCGGCGTATCGCTCACCATTGATCCGGGCGAAGTCGTTGCCCTGCTGGGACCAAATGGCGCCGGTAAAACGACAACGGTTCGTATGCTGGGCGCGATCCTCCGGCCATCGGACGGGTACGCGCGCGTGGCGGGATACGACGTGGTGGAACAGGCGCGCGAGGTGCGCCGGGTCGTCGGATTGCTCACCGAGTTCCCCGGTCTTTATTTGCGCATGCGCCCACAGGAATACCTCTGCTTCTTCGGCGCATTGCAGGGCATGGCAGCCAGCGACAGCGCGCGGCGCGCCGAGCAGTTGCTGCGCCAGTTTGGGCTATGGGAAGCGCGCGACAAGCGACTCGACAGTTTTTCAAAAGGCATGAAGCAGAAGGTCGCCCTGATTCGGGCGCTCATTCACGATCCGCCGGTGCTCTATCTGGACGAGCCGACGACAGCGATGGACCCGCACAGCGCCCGTCAGGTGCGCGACGCAATGCTGGAACTGCGCGCGGCGCGCCGCACCATTTTGCTCACAACCCACAATCTGACCGAGGCGGAAGAACTTGCCGACCGGATTGTAATCATCCGGCATGGCGCGATCGTGGCTGAGGGCACGTTTGCCGAGTTGACCCGCCAATTCCTGGGAGCGCCACGCTGGGAATTGCGCCTGGGAATTCCCGCACAACGCGCCACAGCCGTACTCGATGGGCTGGCGCCGATCGAGCGCATCGATGGTGAATGTGTGTACTACCATACCGACGATGCACGGCACGTCAATCCACAGATCGTCGCGCGGCTGGCGGATGCCGGAATCCCAATCGTTGCCCTCAATGAACTGCCACGCCGCCTGGAAGATGTCTACCTCGAAATCGTCGCCGGCAACCGGCGCGCCGATGCAGCGCCCTTCGCGGAGCAACCTGCCGAATACAATGGCGCGCCGGTTGGCGGGGAAGCGGTAACGTTGAAGGTTGAAGGTTGAAGATTGATTGACCTCCGATGTTATTAAGGACCGCAGAGGATGCGGAGGTTGAACGTATGTCGGGAGCAAGCGCAATTCGCATCATTGTTCGCCGTGAAGTCAATGATACGTTGACCGACTGGCGCATTCTTGTGCCGATCTTTATTCTTACGTTTGTGCTGCCGCAGTTATTGATCGCCGCATCGAGCGTGGCGATCGAGTTCGTTGGCGATCGCGGGTCGGTCATTCGCCTCATTCCCTTCGCCATGCTGCTGGTCGGCTTCATTCCCGCATCGTTTTCGCTGATCACGGCGCTCGAGTCGTTCGTGGGCGAGCGAGAGCGCAACAGCCTGGAAGCGCTCCTGTCGATGCCACTCTCCGATAATGCGCTCTACCTGGGGAAACTCCTTTCCGCGCTCATTCCGCCGCTCATGTCGTCGCTGCTGGCGATGACGATCTTTGGCATCTCGCTGCGGGTGCGCGAACCAGACCTCTTCTTCGAGGGTCTCACATTTGAGTATCTGGTCGTGGTGCTGCTTCTGATCCTGATGAAGTCGGTGGTAATGGTCGCCGGCGCCGTGATCATCTCCAGCCATACGACGAGCATTCGCGCCGCCAACCTGCTGGCAAGCTTCGTGCTGCTGCCGACGGCGGCAACCATTCAACTCGAAGCGCTGCTGATCATTGCACGCCGCTGGGATGTGCTCTGGCTGGCAGTCGTGCTCCTGCTTGTCATCGCTGCGGTGCTGACGCGCACCGGGATGGGGGCGTTCAACCGCGAAGAAATCCTGTCGCGCGAGCACGAACAACTGAACCTGCGCCATATCGCCCAGACGTTCATGACATTTGTGCGCGAATATCGCCCGGCAGGCACGCCGCCGGAAACATATGCCGGAACGCCGTTCTCATTGCGGCAGTTCTACCGGCATGACCTGCCGGCGCTGCTGCGCGACTACCGTCTGCCGTTGCTGGTGGCATTGCTGGCGGCGGTCGCCGGCGCACTCTGCGGGCCGTTTCTCGGCGGCTTCTTTGACCGAATCGGACAGTCGCCGGGGCGCGTCGGCATCACGCCCGAACCGGATCTGGCGCTCGGCATCCTCACCGGCATTGCCAACAGCGCGCGCCTGCTGATCACGGCGCTGCTGGCAACCTTCACGTTTGGCATCTTCTCGCTGATGGTGCCGTTCTTTGCCTTCGGCGGCATCGGGTACGTCGCCGGGGCGCTGATGGCTGGCGGCGGCGATTGGCTGACGCTGGGATCCAACAGCCCGCTTCAGTTCGTGATCGGTTATGTGCTGCCGCATGGCCTCATCGAACTGCCGGCCGCCATCCTCGGTGCGGCGCTCGGCATCCGTATCGGCGCCGCCGTGATGGCGCCGCCGAAAGGATTCACCGTCGGGCAGAATCTCCTCTGGTCGCTGGCACAGTTCGGCAAGGTGTGGCTGTTCGTGATCCTGCCAATGTTTCTGCTGGCGGGAATTGTGCAGCAACTGATCACAACCCGCATCCTGGCGGCGCTGTACGGATGATTTGACGCAACGCCAAAATCTGACTACAATGTGCAAGTTAGAGCGGTGGAGCGCCGCTTTTTTGCGTGAAGTGCGAGTCGCGCCATGTTTGAGAGTCTCTCCGACCGGTTGCAGGCGGTCTTCCAGAAACTCGGCGGCAAAGGCAAACTGACCGAGGACGACGTGCGCGAGGCGATGAAGCAGGTGCGTATCGCGCTGCTCGAAGCCGACGTCAACCTCAAAGTGGTGCGCGAATTCGTCGCGCGCGTGACGGAGAAGGCGGTTGGCGAAGAAGTCACCAAGAGCCTGACGCCGGCGCAGCAGGTGATCAAAATTGTGCACCAGGAATTGATCGACCTGCTTGGTCAGGCGAATGTGCCGCTCGCCGAAGCGCGCCCGGGTCCGACGATCATCATGCTGATCGGCTTGCAGGGTTCCGGCAAGACGACGACTGCCGCCAAACTGGCGCTCTGGCTGCGCAAGAAGGGCAAACGTCCGCTGATGGTCGCCGCGGACATCTATCGCCCGGCAGCCATCACCCAACTCGAGTCGCTGGGGCGGCAACTCGGCATTCCAGTGCATTCGGCGGGAACTCAGGTCCGCCCGCCAGAGATTGCGCGCAATGCCCTGCGCCGTGCGCGTGACGAGAGCATCACGCACGTCATTATCGACACCGCTGGCCGGCTCCAGATCGATGAGCCGCTCATGGTGGAACTCGAGGAGATCAACGCTGCGGTCGAACCGGTGGAGCGCCTGCTGGTCGTCGATGCGATGATCGGGCAGGAAGCGGTGCGCGTCGCCGAAGAGTTCAACCGGCGCGTCGGGTTGACCGGCATTATCTTCACCAAGATCGATGGCGATGCGCGCGGCGGCGCCGCGCTGTCGGTGCGCGCGGTCACGGGCGTGCCGATCAAGTTCCTCGGAGCGGGAGAGAAAGTCGAAACCAGCACGATTGAGCCGTTCCATCCGGATCGACTGGCGTCGCGCATCCTGGGGATGGGCGATGTGCTATCGCTGATCGAGCGCGCCGAAGCGATCTACGATGAAGAGCAGGCGCGCAAGATGCAGAAGAAACTGACCAAGGGATCGTTCGATTTCGAGGACTTCCTGGTTTCGATACAGCAGATGCGCAAACTCGGTCCGTTCCAGCAGATTCTCGCCATGATTCCGGGGCTCGACAAACTGGCACGCGAAGAGATCGTCACCGAAAAGGACCTGAAGAAGATCGAGGCGATCATCTTCTCGATGACGAAGGAAGAACGCCGCAACCCGGACCTGATCAAGGGGCGACGCAAAGAGCGTATCGCGCGTGGCAGCGGCACAAAGGTGCAGGAAGTGACGCAACTGGTCAATCAGTTCCGCCAGATACAGCGGATGATGAAACGTATGGGCGGTAAAGGCGGCATCGACCCGCGCGAGTTGATGCGCCGACTGCGTTAGTCAACAGGAGTGGAGGAAGAATCAGCGCAATGGTTACTATTCGTCTTCGTCGCATGGGCAAAACCAAAAAGCCGAGTTATCGTCTGGTCGTCGCCGATTCGCGCTCGCCGCGTGATGGCAGGTTCATCGAAATTGTCGGGCACTATAATCCGGTGCGCCAGCCGAAAGAATTGAATGTGAAGGCGGATCGCGTGCGTTACTGGCTTGGAGTCGGCGCTCAGCCATCGGAAACGGTCGTGCGCCTGCTGAAACAGGTCGGGGTCCTTGATGCCGACGGCAAACCGGTCGCACCGGTTGAGGGGTGAATCCGTATGAAGGCGTTGCTGGAATACCTGGTGACCAGCCTGGTCGATCACCCGGAAGCAGTGACGATCAGGGAACGCACCGGCCGCTATACCGTGACCTATCAACTGACCGTCGCGCCCGACGAGACCGGCAAAGTCATCGGGCGCAGCGGGCGGGTTGCCAAAGCTATCCGCGACCTGATGAGCGTCGCAGCAGCACGGCGGCATAAGCGCGTCCACGTCGATATCGAATAAAACAATGGAAGATCGTCCGTCTGCTGATGAAGTGCTGCTGATCGGCACGGTGATCGATGCGTTTGGGCTGCGCGGCGAGATCAAGGTTCGATCAGCGACGGATCGCGTTGATCACCTGCGTCGTCACGTGCAGACCGTTTTCGTCGGCGCAGAGCGTCGCCCTTTTGCATTGCAGCACGTTCACACGCCCAAAGCCGGGGTGCTGATCCTGACGCTGGGCGGCGTGACTGACCGGACGGCTGCCGAGGCGCTGCGCGGCGCAGAGGTGAGCATCCGCGAAAGCGATGCCGCACCGCTCGATGTCGATGAGTACTTCATTCATCAACTGTATGGCTTGCGGGTTGTCGAGAGCGGTGGCGCCGAGATCGGCTTTGTGCGTGAGGTGCTGCAAACCGGCGCCAACGATGTGATCGTCGTCGAACGACGTGGGCGCTCCGATACGCTGCTGCCAATGATCCACGAGGTGGTCGAGCGTCTCGATGTGGCCGCCGGGCAGATTGTGGTGCGTCTGTTGCCGGGATTGATCGATGATGACGGTTGACCTCTCGCCGATTTGCCGACCCGAAGGGTCCACCCGCTATGAGCAACAATGACCGCGCGCCAGAGGCTATCCTGCGCATCCCGGGTTTTGATCCGGCAGCGACGCCCATTGTCAGCCTGGGATTAGGTATTGCGGGCGTCCTGCTGCGCTTCCGCCCGCGCCTGGCGCCATTGCCGCTGGCGCTTACGGCGGTTGCGGCGCTCCTCTGCCGCGATCCTGAGCGCGCAACGCCCGAAGACGCCGATGCGCTCTTCGCACCTGCCGACGGGATTGCACACGGCACGAATGAACTCTACGAGCATCGCTTCCTGCATACCGACGCCGTTCAACTGACGATCGACGTCTCGCCGTTCGATGTGGCGGTGCAACGCAGCCCGGCATCGGGCATTATCGACTATCTGGAGCATCACCCGACAGACCTGCTCCCCCTGCGCATCCCACACGACGCGGCCCGACGCGCTGAACGACTCTTTCTTGGCATTTCAACGGCGTGGGGACCGCTGCTGCTCGTCATTACCACGCACCTCCCCGGGCAACATATCACGCCGCTGGTGCGCCTGGGCGATCGGGTGCGCGCCGGTCAGCGATTGACGCGCGTGCGCTTTGGCAGCCGTGTCGAGCTGCTGGCGCCACGTGACCTGATCGAATGGCAGCCTGCGCCTGGAGCACGACTACGCGCCGGAGTGTCGCTCATCGGGCAGGTCGTGCTGCTGTAGCGCGCCGCTCTTCCAGTATTGCGCGACCGCCCTGCGCAACGATGCCGAACGCAGACGTTGCGCCACACCAACCGGGTAGCCAATCATCTTGGCAACATCGCCGACCAGTCGGATCACCGGAATGAGCAGCGCAACCCGCAGCGCACCGGTGGCATCCAGTGCAGGCGCGCGTCGGTGGAGTCGCCACAACGGTGTGCGCACATACGCACCCACGCCCGCCGCGATCAGCGCCAGTGCCCAGGGATGTCGCCGGCTTGCCAGCAACAGCATTGCTGCAACGCTATACGTCGCGTAGCGAACGACGTGGCGCAAAGTCCACAGACCGGCGACGCCGTCGCCGCGCGCGTAGAAGTAGTATTGCCTCGCAAAAGCGGTAAGCGACGAGCGCGGGCGAAAGAAGACCAGCGCATCGGGAGCGAAGGCAAAGCGAAAACCAAGGCGTTTGAGCGCCAGCGCAAACAGCACATCCTCGCAGTGATTCGCCCACTCCGGATAGCCGCCTGCCTGTTCCCATGCCTCACGACGAAAAGCGCACGATTTCCCGAACGGCAAAAAGCGCGCCGGGTCGATCTCTTCCGCCTCACGGTAGTTAGTGGCGCCAAGCGTGAGTTCAAAGAGACTGGACGGCGCGGGGCGGAAGAATCCCCCAACCACATCAGCAGCGCCCTGCCGGATTGGCGCCGTGATGCGTTCCAGCCAGTGCGGATCGAGACGCAGCCCGGCATCGGTACAGGCAATAATTGCGCCGCGCGCATGGCGAATGGCATTGTTGCGCCCCGAGGGAATATTGTGCCCCCCCCGCACCAGACGAATGGGCGCTCCTGCTGCAATGTAGCGGGCAATGATCTCTGGTGTTGCATCCCGGCTCTGGCAGTCGTTGATCACGATCTCGTCCGGTAACAGCGATTGCGCCAGCATGGAATCGATCAGTTCAGCAATGTTGTCCGCCTCATCGCGGACGGTGCAGATCAGGGAGATACAGAGAGCATCCATACCTGACAAGACTCCGTTTATCTAGAGGGAGGCGACCGGCGACCATCGCCAGCCCGCGGCGTATGGAACCGGCATACCCTGGCTGGCGGTTGAAACCGCCCCTTGGGGGCGCGTGCGCGCCAGGCGTCGGCCTGCGCCGATGCTGTCCCACCCGCGCAGGCGGGCTTCGCAACCGGAGCCCGCGGCTTCAGCCGCCGGGCTACAAGGCGGATAGCGGAATAATTTCTCAAACTCCGTCAGCCGCCGGACGCAATGCGAATACGGATTATGTTGTAAATATTCACCAACCCGAAGCATCTAATGAGCGGAAGGACCATCATCCATGATCCAGCGACATCTTATCCTTCTCCTGATCATACCGGCAGTGATCGCTGCGTGCAGCGGAACGCCATCTGCCGCACCTGCGCCGGAACAACCGGCGAGTATTGTTCCCGCTGCTCCAGATGCCACGCAGACAAGCGCCATAGCGACGCCAGCGCCGGACGCTCCGGCGTCAGCGACCGACGCGACCGCGCTGGAACGAGGGCGTACACCGGAAGGATACCACTATTTAGGGAAAGCCGATGCGCCGGTGACTATTCTGGAATTTTCGGACTTTCTCTGCACTGCCTGTGCGTTTCACGTGGAAGAGACCGAACCGGCGATCATCGAGGCATACGTTGCAACCGGAAAGGCGCGGATTGTCTATCGGCATCTCCTGCAACTCGGCGAGGAGTCGCTGCGCGCCGCAGAGGCGGCGGAATGCGCCGGCGATCAGGGCAAATTCTGGGAAATGCGCGATGCCATCTATCGCAACCAGGTATCACTCTATACCACTGATGACGTTGGCGCAGCGCTGGCATATCTGGCGCAGACGATCGATCTTGACTTGACCGAGTACAACGTCTGTGTGCAGTCGCGCAAGCACCGTGCGCGCATCGAAGCCGATTTCCGCGCTGCTCAGGATGCTGGCGTGCGTTCGCGTCCGGTGTTCGATATTGCTGGCGAACGACTGGTGGGAGCACGACCGTTCGAGGACTTCCAGGCGATTCTCGAGAAGCAGTAGGACGCTTCCGGCAGGGCACAGGGAGCGGGTTGACACCTTACACATGGAGCGTTTCTGGCAAGCCTTTCGATCGCATCGCCCGCTTCAGGGCGCGAGGACGCTGGCACGTGCGCGGTTCGACAGGCTCACCGCAGGCGGTTCGACAGGCTCACCGCAAGCGGCAGCGTCTCGCTCCTATGCCTCTGCACCTGAAAATCTCCCCATCTTATAGAGCGATCACCCAAAATCTGGACAATCGAGGACGTGGAGTGGCTGACGTTGGCTTCGACAGGCTCAGCCAACGTCAATCGCCAGACGGTCAAATTGTGTAATACTCACTTGCAGTCAGTCAGACAAGATGTTCGCGCGTTGGTTGTTCAAGGCGTAACGGTCAACGCGCACCGGCAATAATGGTTTTTGAATACGTATTCCGCTATCCGCTCGTCCGCCCGGCGACTGAAGCCGTGGGCTACGGTTGCAAAGCCCGCCTGTGCGGGCTGCACCGGGCGATACCGAATTCTTTTCTCAGAAACCATTATTGACTTCACTGCAACAAGCGGTAACCACGAAGGTCACCAAGGGACACCCAGGCAATGCGCTTTATGTTTCTTCCCCTTCGTGCCCTTGTTCGTGCCCTTGGTGGTTAAGCCTTTGTGCAGTGGTCTCATGATTGTCCAAATGACCGCGTATTAGTATGACATCCGGTCATTCGCTCTATTCGAGGACCCCTGCTCTCCCTCCGTACCGTCATTCAACTCACTGACAGGCTGGACACAACCCATACACCTCGAGCCAGTACCCTTCGATTTTGAAGTTCAGCCGGCGCGCCAGATCGCCAAGAAGCGTCTCGATGTCACATCCATCGAACGAAACAACCGACCCGCACCTGCGACAAATCATGTGGTGCTGGTGACCGGGTTCGACCGGCACATACGCATGTTCGCTTGCGGCATGCGCTTCCTTCGCGGCGCTCCAGTGAACGCGCGAGAGCCAGCCATCCTCAACCAACAAATCAACGGTGCGATAGATGGTCGCGCGCCCAATCGGACCCGACTCGCCACCAAGATCGCGGAACAACTGCTCGGCGCTAAACGGCTGTGAGTATTGCATGATCCGCTCAAGGATGGCGCGACGCGGGGCGGTCACTCGATGTCCGTGCGCACTCAGGTCTTTGAGCACGTTCTCAGCCCACGACATAGCCATATCCTCCTTCTGATACCAGTTTTCTCAAGGACGCCGCCGGCAGTTGTCGGCTTCCGGCATTCCACAGGAAAATGGTGTAAGATATATCCTTGATCGAACATTATATCACTGTTACGAACTGAGCGATAGTATGAATAATGCATCAAACCGCCCACCAACGTCATCATTTTTGATCATCACAACAATAGTGGGCCTGAGTGCGGTTATGACGTTGCAAACTCTGACCGGTTCACCGCCACAGACGACTGCCCAGCAGGGATACCCGGCGCCTGCAACCGCAACCAATCTGGCCTACCCGCCGCCAGAAACATCGACCGCGACCCGCGCCCCTGCCACAACAACGCCGGTCGCGCCAGCCAGTCCGACGGTTTCTGCCACAGCAACCGGCGCGCCGGTCACGCCGACAGCCACGCCGGTCGTCCGTCCAACGCTGACGGCGGCGCCTCCACCGACCCGTATTCCGCCGACAGCGCCGCAATTCTCACAATCTGCTGAGGTCACGCCGACGATGCCAGGCATCGTGGAATGCGCGCCCGGTCAAACGATTATTATCAACGGCGTCGCCGCGCCATATGCACCGCTGTTGCTCTCTTTCGGTCCACGGATCGTCAGCGGAGGAAGCGCGCGCGCATCCGGCGATTTTGCAATCCCGCTCATCATGGGAATGGAGCGCGCGGGGGAGTATCAGGTAACCGTGCGAGTGCGCGGCACAAATCAGATCGTTCGCTCGCTGACGTGCCGGGTTCCGCCAACGACCCCGACGTCCGTGCCGCGCCAGTTACGGTAACCATGTATGATAGAAGCAGCGGCACGCAAGTCGCATACTCATTTGCATCTTGACATGGTTCGTGCTATGTTCTATCGTACGGCAGATGCAGGAGGAGCAGTGCAGGCAGTGGACATTGCCCACAATGATGCGCCCTGGATAGAATGGGAACACCTTTTGCGCAGGGCGCTCAGCGTCGTCGTCTCCCTGTCGGACGATCAGTTGCTGCTGATTCGCGATCTCCAAGGTCGCTCCTTCCGCCCACGCGAACCAGCGCCGGGAGTGACGCCGCGCATCGGCGCTGTGCTGATGGCTCTGTACCCTGATGACGCCGATTTACGCCTGCTGTTGACCGTGCGCAGCAATCAGGTCGCCAGTCATCGGGGGGAAGTATCGCTGCCCGGCGGCGCTACCGACCCGGAGGACGACGGACCGGTGGCGACGGCATTGCGCGAATGCGCTGAGGAGTTGGGAATCACGCCTGAGACAGTGAACGTGCTTGGAACGCTGACATCGATCTACATTCCACCGAGCAATTTTCGCATTACACCAGTGGTAGGATTATTGCGCACATTGCCGCACCTGACGATCAACCATCATGAAGTGGATCGGGTCATTACGGTCAGCCTGCCGGAATTGCTCAATCCTGCAACGGTTGTCGTCGAACGCTGGACACTGCACGGACACGAGGTTCTTGTGCCATACTTTGCGATTGCCGGATACAAAGTGTGGGGCGCAACTGCGCTCATGCTCAGCGAACTCACAGCCCGGATGCGAATTGCCAAAATCGCGTATAATGCAGGAGCATCCTGAGACAGAAGGAGCGAACCATGACTCTGGATGAAGCGATTGCCGATCTGTCGCAGCGGATCAAAAACGTCAGCCCCGATGCCGTGCTCAAGGTGCAGCGGCGTTCTGCCGAAGAGGCGGCAATTCGCGCGTATGCGCCAGCCGATCACGAGGAGGCGATCCGCTCGGCAACACAGGAAATAACGCTCAAATTGCTCACCGAAGACGGACTGGACGTGCAGGTGTTGGTCTACGACATTGCCACATCGTTGCCCAAGGAACAGTAGTAGAATGACGTGAGCGCTTCTGGAATAACGAGAAACGGGTGTTGGCATGATCTCGCTTGGTCAATTGGGAAAAACCGCCGGCATTATCATCGGAACAGCGGCAGGGCTTGCCGGCGTTGGGGCGATCGCAGCGTTGCGTCGACCGCTGCCGCGCACATCCGGCACCCTGCCGCTTCCGGGGTTGCAGGCGCCGGTTAAGGTGATTCGGGATCGCTGGAGTGTGCCGCATATCTATGCTTCCACCAGCGAAGACCTGTTTATGGCGCAGGGGTATGTGCATGCCCAGGATCGGCTCTGGCAGATGGAGTTTCAACGCCGCGCCGCATCCGGGCGACTGGCTGAGTTGTTAGGCGCAGTTGCGCTCGACTCCGACCGACTCGTGCGCGTCCTGGGCTTCCGACGCGTTGCAGAACGTGAGGCAGACTCGCTGGATGATGAAACACGCCGGCTGGTTGAAGCATATGTTCGAGGAGTGAATGCTTTCATCGAACAGCATGCCGGCAATCTACCGATTGAGTTTACCGTCCTGCGCCTGCGCCCTCGTCCCTGGAGCATTGCTGATGTGCTGGTGTGGGGCCGGATGATGGCGCTGCAACTATCGCGCAACTGGCGTGAAGAACTGGTGCGCGCGCGCCTGATTGCCGCCGTCGGCGCTGAGCGCGCAACCACGCTCGAACCACGCTACCTGGATGACCATCCCATCACTGTGCCTCCCGGCGTCCAGTACACCCCGACAATGGGGCAATCCGCCATGGACCGGGCGGACGCCGCCGCTCGTTTCTTCCCGGATGGCGCAGGGCAGGGCAGCAATTCGTGGGCAGTCGCTGCGCATCGCACTACAGGCGGCGGACCGCTGCTTGCCAGTGATCCGCATCTGGCAATTACCATGCCGTCGCTCTGGTACGAAAATCATCTGAGCGGCGGCGATTTCCATGTGACCGGCGCCAGTATTCCGGGGACGCCTGGCGTTGTTATCGGGCACAATGAACATATCGCCTGGGGGATTACCAACAGCGCCAATGATGTTCAGGACCTCTACCTGGAGAAATTCGATCCGACCGATCCGACCGGGCTGCGCTACGAGTACCAGGGACAGTGGGAGACCGCCGACCTGGTGCGCGAAGAGATCGTCGTGCGTGGTCAGCGCGAAGTGGTGATCGAAGAGGTGCGCATTACCCGCCACGGTCCGATCATTAATGCGCTGACCCCCGAAACCACACAAGGCGGCTCGAACGGGGAGGCGCTGCGTGCCGAGCAACCGCTGGCAATGCGCTGGACGGCGCTGGAACCTTCTCGCCTCATGCGATCAGTCTTCAAACTGAACCGCGCACGCGACTGGGAGAGTTTTCGTGAGGCGCTGGCAGATTGGACCGTTCCGCCGCAGAACTTCACCTATGCCGATGTCGAGGGGAATATCGGCTATGCACTCGGCGGCGATATTCCGTTGCGCGCCAAAGGCGACGGACGTCTGCCTGTGCCCGGCTGGACGGGTGAGTATGAATGGGTGGGCATCATTCCGCATGCTGAACTGCCACACGTGCTGAACCCGCCGGAGGGGTTCGTAATCACCGCCAACAACCGGATCGTCGGCGACTCCTATCCCTATCCGTTCCCGGCAGAATGGCTCAATGGCTACCGCGCCGAGCGCATCCGGCAATTGATCGAACAAACACCCCGCCACGACGCCGAGTCGTTTGCGCGTATCCACGCCGACGTGCGCAGCCTGCCCGGACTGGAACTTGCGGCGCTCGCCGGGCGCCTCCCTGCCGATGAACCGCTGGCGCAACAGGCGCGCGATGCGCTCGCCACCTGGAACGGGGAACTGAGCGCCGAGAGCATTGGCGGTACGATCTATTCACGGTTGCGCGAGCGTCTGCTGAGCACGATCTATGCCGATGCCGCCGCAGCATTCGATTGCGTGGTCGGGTTGGGCGCGTTCGCAACGCTTCCCGGACGTGATATGGCGCATCGAACGTTTCCGCGCCTGCTTCGCCGCCTGATCGAGCGAGATGACCGTTTCTTCGGCGAACGCACCACCGATGAGATCCTTACCGCCGCCTGGAACGCAACGCTGGCGGAATTGCGCGCTGAACTCGGCGACGATGTCACTGCCTGGCGCTATGGGCGCATCCATTCATTGACCATTCGCCATCCGCTCGGTGCGCTCCCTGCACTGGCGACGATCCTCAACCGCGGACCATTCCCGACCGGCGGCGATCTCGATACGGTGAACATGGGCTATCTGCCGCGTGAATTCGCCGGTCCGCCATTCTATATTGCACCGTCGTATCGGCAGATTTGCGATACCGCCGATTGGGATCGGAGTCAGAGCATGCACCCAACCGGTCAATCGGGGCATCCGGGCAGTCGCCACTACAGCGACTTTATTCAACCCTGGCTCAATGTGCAGTATCACCCAATGCCCTGGAGCCGCTCGCGAGTCGAAGAGGTTGCGGCGAACCGCATGACGCTGCAACCGGCGGAGGAACAGGTTACGAGCGCTACCGTGCCAGCAGGGAGTGCGCTATGAGACCGATGCGTCGCATCCCTCCAGGTCCAGGGCAGGAGTCGGTGTGGGACTACCCGCGTCCGCCGCGGATCGAACCGACATCGCGCCATGTGCGGGTAGTGTTCGGCGGCGTGACGATTGCCGATACCCGTCGCGCATTGCGGGTGCTGGAGACGAGTCACCCGCCAACCTACTACATTCCGCCTGAAGATATTCGGATGGAGTATCTGACGCCAACCGGCAAACAGTCCTTCTGTGAATTCAAAGGCATGGCCGGCTACTACACGGTGCAGGTCGGCGAACAGCGCGTTGAGAACGCAGCGTGGTTCTATGCCCGGCCTTCGCCCGGGTATGAGGCGCTTGCCGGGTATGTTGCGTTCTATCCGAGCCGTATGGACGCCTGTTACGTCGATGATGAACAGGTGATCGCGCAGGAGGGCGACTTCTACGGCGGCTGGATCACCTCCGACATCGTCGGACCATTCAAGGGCGGTCCGGGAACGTGGGGATGGTAGCGGTGTGATCCATGTGCGCGAGAATGCTACGGATCAACGCCGCAATCTTTGGCCGCGCTACAACGCCGGCATCGAGCACTTCCTGGTGATTGGCCGGCGGGCCATCAGGCAACGCCAGGTTGGTAATCAGTGAAAGCCCCATGCAGCGCATCCCCATATGCCGCGCCACGATAACCTCTGGAACTGTCGACATGCCAACCGCATCGGCGCCGAGCAGACGACACATGCGCAACTCGGCGCTGCTTTCGAACGCAGGACCCGACAGCATCAGATAAACCCCTTCACGGAGCACGAGATCCAGACTCTTCGCCGCGCGATGCGCCAGCGCCAGCAACTCACGGTCGTAGGCGCCGACCATTGCCGGGAACCGCGGACCCAGACGATCCTCGTTTGGTCCGCGCAACGGATGATGACCTGCCAGCCCGGGGAGGAAGATATGATCGGTAATGAGCATCAGATCGCCAACGCGCCAGTCGGCGTGCAACCCGCCGGCGGCATTGGTCGTCAGGAGCGTAGTACAGCCGAGGGCATGCAGCACACGCACCGGAAATGTCACCTGCTGCATGGAGTGCCCTTCGTAAAAATGGAACCGTCCGCGCATCACCGCGACCGGTTGGCCCGCCAGCATGCCGACGACCAGTTCACCGCGATGACCGGCGACCGTCGTGGGCAGGAAGCCGGGGATTTCGGCATAGGGCATAACGACGGGATCATCGAGATCATCTGCCAGTTCGCTCAACCCTGAGCCAAGAATGAGCGCAATGCGTGGCGCCAGACGTGTTTGAGCTGCGATAATCGAACGCGCACGTTCGATCTGAGACATAAGGTCGTTCACGTTATTCTTCCTGTACGAGCAGCCTGTATTGAGACATTATATACGGTTGAGCAATTCACGTTTTTTCTCCTCGAACTCTTCACGCGAGATCAACCCACGATCACGCATATCCGCCAGACGTTGCAGGGCGTGCGACACACGCTCAACGGCAGGCAGCGGCTCTTCCAGATCGAGATACGCATCGATGTCGTGCTGATCGATATAGGCATACCCGTGCTCAATATCATTGCGGGCATCATTCATTGCACGCTTGAACCCCTGCGGATCGGCCAGACTGTGGCATTGGCTGACACCCGACTCAGAGGCAGTAATGATCTCGATATCACCAAAATTCAAGAGCCGCCCTATCCAGCTCTGGCGCAGTTCCACTTCGTTGATCTTCTCGACAGGGATATCGATCGCCGTGGTGTTGAAGATGCCACGCAGCAGAATAACACGCCGATCAGTCACCACGCACTGTTCATTCGACCAGCGCAGGTAATCGAGAAAGGCGCTGCCAAGCACGAGGAGGCTGATAATCACACAGACAATCAGCACCAAAACGCCGACTTCCATCCCTGCCAGAGTTTTATCGGGAAATGCCACCTGTGAGACGACGCCAGCGGCGATCAATACGCCAATCAGCAACAATTCGGTCAGAATGTTACCGATCAACACAAACACATGTTGCCGGCCAATGTAGCGCACACGTTCACCACGCCCCAGGAGGGAGTCAATCGTGTTCATGGTCAACTCCTTGAGCGAAATAACGCATATCGATTGATCCGACGGATCGTGAGGCTTCGTGAAGATGCCGAACATCGTCGAGGAATGCGAGCGAACGCAGGTCACGTTCCAGGATATGGCGCAGATAGGCGCGCAGCAACGACTCCGCCTCGGCGCATGTGGCGGCTGATACACGCAACTCACCTGCAATCTCCGGCGGCTGTATCTGAAGGTAACGCAACACCTTAAACGCCGGCAGGCTCATCGGCAGCGCCCGGCGATCAGCGCCGGCGCACTGCGGGCAGAGTGCGCCACCCGCTGACGGACTGAACCGATCCGTCGCCTCGGTCAGCGCCACCCCGCACGAGGCGCACTCGTGCAACTGCGGACGGTACCCCAACGCATCAAGCAAATGCAACTCATAGGCGCGCAGGGTCAGATCGACGGCGGCGCCAGCGTCGAGTGCGCGCAAGACGCCGAGCAACAGATCGAAGGCACGCCGGTTCTCACTCTCTTCCTCAATCAGACGATCAGCCAGTTCGGCGGCATAGTACGCAGCGCCGATCCGTTCCAGATCGGTGCGCAGGCGCTCGAAACGATCAAGCGGGCTGCTCTGGGTCACAATGTGCAGATTGCGCCCAACTGCCAGCATGAGGGTCGTGTGGGTAAACAGCTCGATATGCCCTGCCAGGCGACTATGTATCTTGCGCGCACCTTTGGCGACCACACGCCGTTTACCAGACGGCGTCAGAGTCGTCAACACCCGATCCGCCTCACCAATATCGGATCGCCGGATGATAATGGCTTCACAACGATAAACTCGATCTCGCAAAGCGGCACTCACTTATACGCATTGCCAAAATAACATCCAGGCGCCAGATTGTCATTATAGACCCCGCAGCGGGTTCTGGTCAATGAGCAGATGGTCATCCTCCAAGCCATTCAGCACGCAGTTGTGCGAAGCGCCCCTCCCGAATACTCTGGCGAATGTCGCGCATCAGTTTCAGCAGGAAGGCGACATTGTGCAGACTGACGAGCCGAATGCCGAGCAATTCCTGCGCCCGAAACAGATGGTGAATGTAGGCGCGCGAGTAGTTCCGGCACGTATAGCAATCACACCACTGGTCAAGCGGTTCCGGGTCATCCCGCAGCGCGGCATTGGTCACATTCAGTTTCCAGCGACGCTCCGCAGGATACGCCGACGTATCGCGCACCAGCGCCGTCCCATGCCGGCCAAGGCGAGTCGGGCTGACGCAATCGAACATATCGATACCGCGCGCCACACACTCAATCAGATCATCGACATCGCCAATGCCGAGCAGATGGCGCGGCAGATGATCGGGCATATGCGGCACAGTCATATCCACGACTGCACGCATCTGTTGCTTATCGCCGCCAAGCGACCCGCCGATGCACAACCCATCAAACGGCAGATCACGCAGATACTCAGCGCTTGCGCGCCGGAGATCGGGAAAGACGCCGCCATGGACGATACCGAACAACGCCTGATCAGGATTCGGCGGCGCAAACGGCAACCCTCTCGTGCGGGTTTCCTGATGAAATGCCAGGCAACGTCGCTCCCAGGCGTGGGTGCGTTCCAGCGAGCGAGCGGTATAGTCGTACCCGGCGTGAAATGGCGGCAATTCATCGAAGCAGAGGATAATGTCGGCGCCAATGCCCTTCTGGACCTCGATGCTGCGTTCAGGAGTAAAGACGTGGGTCGAACCATCGATATACGATTTGAATACGACGGCATCATCGGTGACTCTGACCATACCAGGCTGCACCTGCTGCGTCGGGCGTCGGCCTTTGATCTCATCGGCAATGCCGCCATACACCAGGCTAAACACCTGGAACCCACCGCTATCGGTCAGGATTGGCCCATCCCATCCCATGAAGCGGTGCAACCCTCCCATGCGCGCAATCAACTCGTGACCGGGTTGAAGGTAGAGATGATAGGTGTTCCCGAGGATAATCTGCGCGCCGTGGTCGCGCACCTCATCAGGAGTCAGCGATTTGATCGAGCCGCGTGTGCCAACCGGCATGAACACCGGCGTCTCAATGGTTCCATGAGCGGTTGTAATCCGTCCGGCGCGGGCGCGACTATGCAGATCGCGCGCCTCGATTTCGAATGTCAGCGTCATAAACGTGTAAAAGAAACATCGCGAGCAGTAAAAAGAGGCTCTATTATACAGGGTTCCGCGCTACCCGGGCGAGGGTGAGGACAACATGCGCCTTACGGCGCCGCCGGGTTGGACGAAGCGCCATTGTACGCATTTTCGTTGCCGCTGCCGGAAGCGCCTGGAGTTTTGGTTGGAGTGCTGGATGCTTCGGCAAGATCAGGCGGCGTGTTTGGTTGATCCGTCGGCGACGGGGTTGGCGTCTCGGTCGGCACCGAGGTTGGCATCTCAGTCGGCGTCGGGGTTGGCATCTCGGTCGGCGCCGGGGTTGGCGTCTCCGTCGGCGCCGGGGTTGGCGTCAGCGTCGGGCGCGGCGTCGCTGTTGGGCGTGGCGGACGAGCAGTTGGCGGCGGTTGCGGCGTCGAACTGGCCGACGGCGGTTCTGTCGGAGGAATACGGATCGCCGTTGGCGGCGAGGTCGGGGTTGGCGATGGAGTATGCGTGGGCAATGGCGTATCCGTCGGCGGAACCTCTGTCGACTCTGCCGTATATGTTGCGGTCGGCGAGGGCGACGGTGCAGACGTAGGAGACGCGGACACAGGCGTGCGAGTCGGCAACGGCAGATTGGTTGCAGTTGGCGCACCCTGCGCGGGGGTTGGCGTCGGGCGTGGCGGGCGCGCAGTTGGCGGCGGAGTCACCACAGCCTGAGTGGAGTCCCCGCCGGATGCAGGATTTGCCTCAATAGCGGGAACAGGCTCAACCGGATCCACTGCCGGCACATCGACGGATGCCGGATTCGGCGCACTGGCGGATTCGGGAGTTTGCGTCGCTGGTGCTGGCGATGACGACGGGACTGTGGTTGCAGGCGGCGCTACCGTCGGTTCCATAACCGAGTCGATCTGCCCTTGCACGGCGCTAATCAGCGAATTGGCGCCCGGCGCCTTTGACGCGAGTTGTGATAGCGTCGCCTGTACCTCATCGATCAGCACAGCCACATCATCTGACACAGCAGCGATGCCGATCTGACGACTTTCCACCACCGCACCACGAACGTGCACGGAGAGCAAGGCAAAAGGTTCTTCAAGCAGTTGCGGGTCGATGGCATCACCGCTGGCAAGCAACGTTTCGATTTCCAGCATGCGACAGCGCGCATAGTCAATGTGCAATTTACTGCGCTGCACCGGGTCGGCAGCAATGGAGAGCGTCAAATCCTCGCGCGCAACTTTCCAGGCATACAGCGGATCACCGGGCAGGCTTTGCGCTGAAGCGGTGTCAACCGACGCCAGCAGCACCGTCACCGCCAGAGCGCCCACCAGCACACGCTGCACCGCTGCTTTGCGCAGAGGGCGCAGCAGATGCCGGGTTCTCTGCTGCTGTGCGAGCATCTGAGCGGCAATTGCAGAAAACTCCTGAGCGCCGGTTGGAAGCCAGCGTTCCAGTTCGGGCGGCAGCGGCAGCGTCGCTTCCTCGCGCACCATACCAGCTATCTGGAGCAACGGTTCGAGTTCTGCGGCTACATGCGGATAGCGCGCCAGACATTCATCGATGTGTGCGCCGCTCAACAAACGATTGAGCGCCTCATCGAATATATCGAGAACCACAGATTGTTGACCGTGACGAACCATTATTCACCACAACCGCAACGAACGCAGACAGCAATCAGGAAGCATCTGCACCGCCGACGGCACGAGCCATCAACGACTCAGCAGATGCATATTCCTGGCTGAGGATCTGCTGCAATGCTTGGATGGCGCGGTGTTGCAGGGCTTTGACTGCACCTTCCGTTTTACCAATCGTTGCTGCAATCTCCTGGTTGGTCATATCGCCAAAGAATTTCAACACCAGTACATTCTGCTGTTCAACCGTAAGTTGTGCAATGGCGTGTTGCAACGAAAGACGCTCAAACAGTGATGAAACTGCTTCCTGCCCGCGCGGATCGGTGACATCCGGCGAATCGTTGAGTGATGAAGCGGCTATCTGCCGCCGCCGCGCTTGACCGATCAAGACATTTCCTGCAATTGTGTACAACCAACCCAGAAACATTTTCTCGCCGTGATACTGTAACCCACCAATACCCTTTATCACGCGAATGAATACTTCCTGCGTCAGATCCTGCGCCAGCTCCGGTTCGCGCGTGCGAACGTACATGTAGCGCAAGATGTTCCTGGCATATCTGGCGTACAACTCGCCGAACGCCGCCGCATCGCCCGCCTGAGCGCGGACAATGACGGTTGAAAGTTCGACGTTTGCATCAGCAACCATATTCCCCTGTCGCCCGGTAGACGCACTGACGCTTCTGCCGCGCTGGTAAGAACAGGTTGCCTATTCAATACCAACGCGACGAAACAACTCGAAGTTACGCGCGATCTACATTAGAAAGTTAAGAGAACTTCACCTGCGTAGTAATCTGCCGCCCGCCATCGCCATTCCATCAAATTATAGCCGAACTGCACGCGCGGTGAAAGTAGTAAGGAGTTAAGGTTCAGTCAAAACTCAGATGTTCTACAGGCATGCACTACGACACGACGTTCTAAATGTTCAACGTTGTGACAATCCTGCCAGGCGGGAGGACTGGTCACGGTTTCTCTTCCCATATCTGAATCGCCGGAGAAGGGGAGTTGCTCACGCTGAAGCCGCGGACTACGATTGCCAAGCCCGCCTGCCCGACCCGCGCCCGGGGATGCGCCGACCCGCCTGCCTGCGTCTGCGCCTGTGCAGCCCCGCAGGGACCGGGGTGTCCTCAGCGAGGGCTTCAGCCTGCAGCGCCGCCTGCCTGCGCAGGCGCGACCTAGCGAGAGCAGAGAAACCGACGCCTGTGAACCCGCGTCACGCCCTTGCCGCAACTGCACAGACATACTATACTGATGCTGATCATGTGCAGAAACGCAGAGTATAACTTCTATGAAAATTGCAATCATCGGCCTTGCCAACAGCGGCAAAACCACCGTCTTCAACGCGCTGACCGGCGGTTCGGCGGAAACGACCGCCTATAGTTCCGGGCAGTTGACCCCGAACCTGGCAACCGTCAAGGTGCCCGATCCGCGCCTCGATGCGCTGGCGCTGATGTTCAAGCCCAAAAAAGTCACGCCTGCCGATGTGCAGTATATCGATATCGGCGGGTTGAGCAGCAGCGCGCGTGAGAGTGGCGGGTTGCCGCCAGCAGTGCTTAACTATATCAGCGGCGCTGATGCTCTCCTCCATGTCGTTCGCGCATTCGAGGACGAAACCGTGCCGCATCCAGACGGCAGCGTCGATACACTGCGAGACATCGAGGCAGTGGATCTGGAACTCGCATTCTCTGATCTGGCGATCATCGAGCGTCGCCTGACGCGCCTGAACGCCGAGATCGGCAAGATGTCGGCGAAGGAGCGCGAGATGCGCATTGTTGAACGTGATGCGCTGGTGCGCATTCAGGCCGCGCTGGAAAGCGGCACGCCCATTCGTGACATCGACCTGAGCGCTGAGGAAGAACGATTGCTGCGCGGCTATCAGTTTCTGACGGCGAAACCTTTGTTGCTTGCCATCAATATTGGCGAGGATCAACTGAAACATCCGCCGGCGATCCGCTACGAGCATCGGCGGAGCGGCGTGGCGACGCTCTGCGGCAAGATCGAGGCTGAACTCGCCCAACTCGATGAGGCAGAGGCGCGCGCCTTTATGGACGATCTCGGCATTACCGAACCGGCGCGCAACCGGGTCATCGCGCTTTCCTACGAATTGCTTGGTCTGGTCAGTTTTCTCACCGCCGGTCCCGACGAAGTGCGCGCCTGGACGATCCGCCGCGGGACGCCGGCCGTCGAAGCCGCCGGCGTGATCCACTCCGACATTCAGCGCGGCTTTATTCGCGCCGAAGTCGTCGCTTTCGACGATCTGGCGCGTGCAGGCAGCATGGCTGAAGCCCGCAAACACGGACACGTGCGCATGGAAGGGAAGCAGTACATCGTGCAGGATGGCGATGTGTGCCATTTTCTGTTCAACATCTGACCATGTTCCGACGTCCGTGGCGCCTGCGCAGCGCCGAACTGCGGCTTTTGCTAATTGCGCTGATCTTCTTTGCGGCCGGTTACACCCTGGTAGCGCTGGCAGTCGATAGCGGCGAACCCATTTCATCACCCACGCTCCGGGGGATCGCGCGTATCCTGTGGCCCTCAGTTCTGCCCTTCCTGCTCTTCCTGGCAATGTCGCTTGGGCTGAGCTGGCGTCTGCCCAACGCCGATCAACTGACGCTTCCGCTGGTGGCGTTGCTCAGCGGGCTGGGATTGATGCTGATCGCCCGCCTCGAACCTGCGCTGCTCTCGATCATGTGTTCGCAGCGCGATGGATCGCTGGCGCCCTGCTTTGCTGGCATCGACGACCGGCAGACGCTCTGGGTGATGCTGGGAATTGTCATCTGCACCATTGTGCTGTTCGTTCCCTGGGATGATCTGTTACGACGATATCAGCGCACTTCGCTGATGGACTGGCTCGATCATCATCGATACGCCTGGCTGACGGCGGGGGTGGCGCTGATTCTGGCGACTTTCCTCTTTGGCGTCGATCCCAACAATAGCGGTGTGCGCGCCTGGTTCAACTTTGGCTTCTTCCTGTTCCAACCGTCTGAACTGCTCAAGATCGTGCTGGTTATCTTCCTGGCTTCCTACCTGAATGAGCATCGTGAGGTGGTCGCCGCCGGCTACCGCCTTGGTCCCCTGCCATTACCGCCGCTGCCGTATCTTGCGCCGTTGATCGCTATGTGGGGACTGGCGATGGGGTTGATTATTGCGCAACGCGATCTGGGGGCTGCGTTACTTCTGTTTAGCGTGTTTCTGGCGATGCTGTACGTAGCCACCGGGCGCGGATGGTACGTCGTCGCCGGGTTGTGCGCCTTTGGCGCCGGCTCGTATGTGCTGTACAACATTGTGGCCGTGGTGAAAACGCGAGTAGCCATCTGGCTCGATCCATGGGCAACGGCACAAGGGAGCGGGTATCAAATCGTGCAGGCAATCTATGCGCTGGCATCGGGAGGGGTGCTCGGCGCGGGGCTTGGTCAGGGCCTCCCAACCGTCATCCCGGCAGTGCACACCGATTTTGTCTTTACCGCACTGGCGGAGGAACTGGGGCTTGCTGGCAGCCTGGCAGTCCTGATTGCATACCTGCTGCTCATCTTTCGCGGCTACCACATTGCCATGCGCATTCCCGGGCGTTTTCGCGGGTTTGAGCAACTCCTCGCCGTTGGATTGACCACGATCCTGGCCACACAAACCTTCATCATCATCGGCGGGAATCTGCGCGTTATTCCGCTGACCGGCATCACGCTGCCGTTCATTTCGTATGGCGGTTCATCGGTGATCATGAACTTTCTGATCATTGGGTTGCTGTTGCGCCTCTCTGCGAGCGCACCTATTCCCGCGGCAACACAACCGTAAACGTGCTACCGGCATTGACGATGCTCCGCACCGTCAGTTGCCCGCCGTGCGCTTCGACCACATGTCTGGCGATTGCCAGTCCAAGCCCGGCGCCGCTGTAGGGGCGCGCCAGCGTGTCATCGATCTGGTAGAACGGCAGAAAAATCTTTTCCTGCGCTTCCGCCGGAATGCCGATCCCCGTGTCTTCCACCCGCACCAGCACCCGCGATGGCTCGTCGATCAGCGTTACTTCAACACGCCCGGAAGCGGGCGTGAACTTGATGGCATTGTCAATCAGGGCGCGCAACGCCTGACCAATGCCAATCGGGTCGCCTTTGTACACTGCGGTCGGATGAAGGGAAGCAGACAGTGTCACATTCGCAGTGCGCGCCAGTGGCTGCATTTCTGCAATGACTTCCTGCAACACCTCGTGGATAACGACCGGCACGCGCCGGATCTCGTTCGAACGCACTTCTTGCAGATAGAGCAGGTTATTGAGGATGCGCGAGAGAGTCCGGGCATTGCGAGCGACCACGTTAATTGCCTGTCCCTGCACGTCGTTCAACGGTCCGAGGGTGCGCCGTTCGAACAGTTCCAGGTATCCGAGGATCGCGGTCAGCGGCGTGCGCAACTCGTGCGAGAGGGTGGCGAGGAAGGTGTTTTTGAGGCGATCAAGTTCTTGCAATTCGGCATTGCGGGCGCTCAGTTCACGCACCTGCCGCTCGAGCCGCTCGACCAGCTTCGCGTTGTACTCGCGCAGCATGGTCGTTTCCAGGCTTTTGGGCAGCAGTTCACGCTTCCCTCCCAAAAACTCGGCAATCTGATCGGGGAGCAGGCGCGGATCGATCGGCTTGGCGAGGAACCCATCACACCCCGCAGCCAGCGCACGTTCGCGCGTCCCAGGACGGGCATCGGCGGTAATGGCGATGATCGGCGTCGCGCGCAGATGCGGCAGGCTGCGTAAGCGGGTCGTCGTCTCATAGCCGTCCATGCCCGCGATGTTGATATCGACCAGGATGAGCGCCGGCTGGCTTTCACGCGCCAACGCAATGCCGGCGGGTCCGTCTTCGCACACCTGTATCGCATAGCCGCGCGCCTCCAGAATACGGCGCACCAGCAACTGATTATCGTGGTTGTCTTCGATATACAGAATAGTCACTGGTTCGGTCATTGGTCAACAAGATTGGTTTGAACCTCGATATGCCGGACGGATGAGAGGTCCGCAGTGTCGGCGTTGCCCTCACGACGATTGCTGCGCGACACAACGGCGCACGGAAGGATAAACGTGAACGTGCTCCCCTTGCCCGGTTCGCTTTCCGCCCAGATCCGCCCGCCGTGCGCTTCGATCAGGCGTCGGCTGATCGCCAGTCCCAACCCGCTGCCGCGTTGCCGATCACCGGAGCGCACCTGATGGAACGCCTCGAAGATGCGCGTCAGGTCGTCCGGCGCAATCCCAATGCCGGTGTCGCGGACGCTGACGGCGATGTAGGGGTGAAGGCGCTGCCCATTGCGCACGATCACAAGGGAAGAACTCGCCGAACCCAGATGATGGTCGGGCGCCGCCACACAGCGCGCGCTGATGGTAATACTCCCCTGCCGCGTGAATTTGACCGCATTCGACAGCAGATTGAGGAGCACCTGACAGATTCTGGCGGCGTCGGCATAGGCATACGGCAGGCGTTCGGGCAACGACAGGTTGAGCGTGATCTGCCGGTTGTGCAGCAACCCCTGGATGGTTTCGGTCACTTCGACGATCAGGGCGCGCACATCGAGCGGCGCAAGTTCCAGGTCGATTTTTCCGGCTTCGATGCGCGCCAGATCGAGCAATTCATCGATCAGGTGCAGGAGAAAACGACCATTCCGATTGATAATCTTCAGGTCCTCACGCTGCAGGGGCGTGATTGGTCCATCGATCTCATCGAGCATGACGGTTGAGAAGCCGATGATCGCGTTGAGCGGGGTGCGCAGTTCGTGCGACACCGCTGCCAGAAATTGGCCTTTCAGGCGATCAGCCTCCTGCGCCCGCGCCAGAGCGGTGCGCAATTCCGCCGTGCGTTGCGCCACCTGACGTTCGAGATCGGCGTACAGCATCGTGTTTTCGAGCGCCAGACCCGACATGCCGGCATAGGTCATGAGTTGTGCAACATCACGCGGCGTCGGCGTATGCCCTGACGCATCGAAGGAAGCGACCAGCAGACCAATGACCCGTTTCTCGCGTCCAAACAGCGGCGCCTGCACCGCGCTGCCCACCGGAGACGGCGCGGACACATCGTTGATAATCACCGCCTGCCCGCTCCGCACCACATCAGTCGCCACTGTGTCACTTTCAAGCGAAATGGGCGTCGCGTCCGCCAGCGCCTGCGCGACCTGATCCGCATCGCCTGGACTCACCCAGGCGCTCACGGGGCGCAAGGTCTGCTGCTCGATCAGGTACAGGACGGCGCGATCAAACCCCAGACATGCACACACTCCCTTCGGAATGGCATCGAGTTGTTCACGCACCGATCCAATCGTGCGAAACTGGTTCGACACCTCATTCAATGCGGCCAGTTGACGCAGGTTCAACTCCAGTTCGCCAATCTTCTCGCGCAGCGCGTCGGTCATGGTGTTGAATGAGTGGCCGACATTGGCAATCTCATAATCGCCCGATTCGGGGACGCGATAGGTCAGATCACCGGCGGCGACGCGCTGCGCCGCCGCCTGCAATTCGCGCAGGGGGCGCGTCAGGATCAACGCAGCGGGCATGCTCAGAATGGAGACAACAATCACGCTCAACATAATGACCAGAATGATCTGCCCGCTGAGCACATCCTGGCGAAGCGTAATGACTTCGCTGACCTGCTGCGCCAGTCCGGTGACTTCGGCAACCGGAATAACAATACCGACGCTCCATCCTGCGCTGGGGATCGGCGCAAATGCCAGATACACCTCGTCATTCTGGAGCATCAGGCGCTCGACTCCCTGTTCCGCGCGCGTCATGCGCCTGGCAATCTCGCGCAACTGCGGATTGGCATCGTTCAAGAGGTTATCGGTTGCGATCGGTTGATCCCATCGACCCTGACGACTCAGAAGCGTGTTATGCAACAGCACATCACCGCGCTGATTGATCAGGAACGCCGAGCCGCCGGGGGGAATGTCGATCGACAGGATATCCTGCTGGATCGTTTCCAGCAGCACATCGAACCCGACGACGCCGATGAATGCGCCATTCTGGTCATAGAGCGGCGCGGCGCAGGTCGTGGTCAGTTTCTTGGTATTGGCATCGACATAGGTATCGACCCATACCGCCCTGCCCGCCTCGCGCGCAGCAATGTACCAGCTGCGCTGGCGCGGATCGAACGGCTTGATCTCCTCCAGCACGTCGATAATATCGTGATCGAAGGCGATGACCCCGCCTTCTTCAAATGCGACATACCCCAGGCTCACCATGCCTTCCTGATCGATCGATGCGCGCAGGAGCGGAATGTACTGACGAGCCAGCGCAATCGTATTGGCGTGGGTGCGCACTGCAGCAGGCGTCGGACCATCCGGCGCGATCCAGAGACGATCTGATACGGTCCTGGCAGCACCGGGTTCGACCGGCTGGTACCTGACGATTGACTCGACCTGATGGTAAATGCGGTCGAGTTTGGCATCGTAGAGGTTGGCTTTGTCGGTCACCCAGCGCGTCAGGTCGGCTTCGGTCTGCTCACGCAGAGCGTCCGACGCAGTTTGCACCGCAATACCGCGGGCGCGATCGAGCGCCGAGAGGCTGAGCGCACTCACGAAGATCAGCGGCGCCAGTGCGAGCACGAGCGCCACCAGCGTCATTTTTGAGCGCACTGTCAAACGAAATGGCTGACGAACCGACATACATACACGCTGCTGTAAACGATTGTTTTACTGCTTCTTCATCGTACCACAGGTTGTCACATGCGCTCAAGCGGCGCAGATGAACATTGTCTTACAGGGGCGATGCGTCGGCGGGTATCATGCGCGTGAGCCGCGCGGATCGCACGATTTGCATCAGAAACAGGTTCCCGGTATACTGCCGCTGGTTCACATCACACTGAGGACAGTATGGAGTACGCGCTTGATCGTTTCGTGCGCGAGGCGCACGCTGTCATCGCCGGAACCAACCTGGTGGCGGATCAGATGATCGAACTCGTCACCCCCAAGCCGAATATTCCGGCCGATCTGGCATTTCCGACGTTTCGCGCCGCAAAGGAGGCGGGCATCGCGCCACCGCAACTGGCGCAACGCATTGTCGCGCAGGCACAGGCGCCGCCGGGATCGTTGATCGGATCGATTGTCGCTGCCGGTCCTTTCGTCAATTTCAGCCTCGACGCCGGGCGCCTGGCGACGACGGTGATCGAGGAAGTCGAACGGTTGGGCGCGCGGTACGGCAGCGACGATCAGGGCGAGGGGAAGACGATTGTCATCGATTATTCGTCGCCGAACGTGGCGAAAACCATGCACGTCGGTCATATTCGTTCGACGATCATCGGGCAATCACTGTACCACATCTTCGCCTTTCTTGGCTATCGCATGATCGGCGACAATCATCTGGGGGATTGGGGGAAGCAGTTTGGCATCAACATCGCCGCCATTGTGCGCTGGGGGAAGCCGGAAGGTGACGATGAAGACGCAATTGCCGCGATTGACAAACTGTATGCGCGGTACAGCGCGCTGGTCAAAGAGGATGTGGCGCTGCGCGAAGAAGCCGCCAGGTGGGCGAAGCGCCTCGAACAGAACGACCCGGAGGCGCTGGCGCAGCGCGAATGGATCGCGGAATTGCAGGCGCGCGCGGCGCAACCGAACCACGACGACGAGGCGCGCGCGTGGTCGCTCAAACTCGAGCAGGGTGATCCGCTGGCACGCGACCTGTGGCAGTGGATGGTCGATCTGACCCTCAAAGCCAATCAGCGCAATTATGATCGCCTGGGAGTACGGTTCGATTATACGCTTGGCGAAAGTTTTTACGCGCCGATGCTCGATGGGCTGATCCAGGAAGCGATTGAGAAAGGGGTCGCCTACCGCGACGAAGATGGGGCAGTGGTGGTCGATGAAGTGGCGCCAGGGCTGCCAACCTTCCTGCTTCAACGGAGAGACAGTGGCACGCTGTACCACACTCGCGACCTGGCGTGCATCGTGTATCGTGAGCGCGAATTTCATCCGGCAAAGATTATCTATGTGGTCGATGCCCGCCAGGAATTGCACTTCCGGCAGTTGTTTGCGCTGGCGCACGCGATGGGATACGCGCAGGGCACGGAACTGATCCACGTTAAGTTTGGGACGATCTTCGATCAACAGGGGCGTCCGCTCTCGACGCGCGCCGGCAACATGATCTACCTGGCGGATCTCCTCGACGAAGCGCATGCCCGCGCGCGCGCGGTTGTCGATCAGGCAAGCCCCGATCTGCCGGAAGCGGAAAAAGACGCGATCGCCGAGGCGGTTGGCATCGGCGCGGTGATGTACAATGACCTGTATCAGGACCCGCGGCGTGACATTCGGCTCGACTGGGATCGTATGCTGGCGATCGAGGGAAACAGTGCGCCGTACATTCAGTATATGCACGCTCGCTGCTGCTCGATCCTGCGCAAGGCGGCAGAAGAACATATCGACGCGCACGGCGGGGATGCCGCACTCCTGACGCATCCCTCGGAAACGGCGGTAATCAAGCAGATCGCCAGACTGCCCGGCGCTGTGCGCGAAGCGGGTGAACGGTACGCGCCGTTCGTCATCGCTGAATGGTGCTATGAGACGGCGCGGGCGCTCTCGGCATTCTACCGCGATTGTTCGGTTCTCAAGGCGGAAACGCCCGCTCTGCGCGCGGCGCGTTTGCGCCTGACGGCAGCCACAGCGCAGGCGCTGCGGAACGGTCTGGGATTGCTCGGCATTAAAGCCCCCGAACGAATGTGATGGAGCATGATGACACCTGAACTGAACCGCTTCACTGCCGTGCTCTTCGATATGGACGGCGTTCTGTATCGTGGATCGCGGGCGCTGCCGGGGGTCGGCGAGTTGCTGGCATTCCTCGATGCACGCGGCGTCGCTTATGCCTGCTGCACGAACAACGCCACCATGACCCCCGCTCAATACGAGGCTAAACTTGCACAGATGGGCATCTCCATACCGGCAACACGGATCGTCACCTCATCGGTGGCGACGCGACGCTGGCTCGAAACGCAGGCGCCGCGCGGCACGGGCATTTTTGCGGTTGGCATGGATGGGCTGCGCAGCGCGCTGTTCGATGACGGCTACTTCGTCGAAGATGAGGAACATCCGGCGTTTGTCGTGGTTGGGATGGATTTCGAGGTGACGTATCGGCGGCTGCGCAAGGCATGCCTGCTCATCCGCGCCGGCGCGCGTTTCGTCGGCACCAACCCCGACACCACCTTCCCGGCGGAAGACGGCATCGTGCCGGGGTGCGGCGCGCTGCTGGCGCTGCTGCGCGTCAGCACCGACATCGAACCGTTCGTCATCGGCAAACCAGGACCAACCATGTTCCACACTGCGATCGAGATTCTGGGCGCCGACGCAATGCACACTCTGACGATCGGCGACCGCCTTGACACCGACATCGCCGGCGCGCGCGCGGCGCGTCTTGCCGGCGCACTCGTGCTGACCGGCGTCACAACGCCAGAAATGCTCGAGCAGAGCGCCATTCAGCCCGACTTCATCTTCCGCGATCTTGTGGAACTGCGCGAGGCATGGATGCTGGCGCCCGGCGGCTAAGAGCCTATCCGAAAAGATGACCGTCACCTTAAAACGGCTCGATGCCCGCCTCCGACAGTTCATCGGCAAACTGCTCGACCTCGCGGTTGTTCTTCAGCGTATCGATCTTGCGCAGCAGCGCCTGACGATCAACCCCCTCGGCAATCATGGCGCGCGCCACGTACTGGCGCAAATATGAGCGCAACAAACGCAGATCCTCCGGCGATAGCCGTTGACCGCTGAAATACCGTTCGACTGCCGCCGACAGTCTGCCGGTCTGTTCCGTCATCCAGAAATGCGGCGGCTGCGGAACCGGGAATGGATAGGGATAATCACGATCGGGCGCATAGATCAGATCGTCGATCTGTTCCAGAACATCGGACATAGCATATGCTCCTGAACATGGCACTCGCATTGCAGGATAGCAGGCTTTGGGGTATGATAACAGTTGAAGCAGAACATGAGCAAATCAGAGAGGAGGTGGACCAGTATATGTGACGCGGTCGAAGAATGGCGGAAGGAAGAGCGACGACCGTTGTCACCGTTGTCACTGAAGCCTTGATGTTCAACCAGGCATCTGTCGGCGCACATTGGCCGTGTTAGCGCAGAGACAGACCATCAAAACAAAGGATCATATCATCTCTTGGAGTATTCTTTATGTCGCAAAACGGGAATGGTTCGTCTGGAGGAATGCGGTGGTTTCGAGCAGATTTACACATTCATACTCCTGCCTCAGAAGACTATGCAGAACCAGAAGTCGCTTTTCTTGACATTCTGCAGGAAGCGGAGCGACGAGGTCTCGATATCATCGCATTTACCGATCATAACACGGTTCATGGATATGAATTGATGCGTCAGGAGATCGAGTTTCTCCAGACGCTCGAACGCCAGCAGCGCATCACTGAGGAGGAGCAGAGTCGTCTCAACGAGTACCGGCGTTTGCTGGCGCGGATTACGGTTCTGCCCGGGTTTGAATTCACATCGCATTACGGTGCGCATATTCTGGGAATTTTCGCCCCTGATCGACCCATCAGCCTGATCGAGGCGACGCTGCTGCAACTTGGCGTTCCGCCCGATCTGCTCAAGAAGGGCGCATGTTCGATTGCCGATACGCGCCACGTAACGGACGCCTACGAAATCATCAATCGCGCCGGCGGGATTGTCATTGCGCCACACGCCAACGGACCAAATGGCGTCATCACCGAGACCCTGCGCATGGGCACGAGCGGTCAGGCGCGGGTCGCTGCCACCCAGCATCCATCGTTGCACGCGCTCGAATTCGTCAATTTCTATACCGACCACGAGAAGTTTACGTCACCGACGTTCTACAACGGGAAAACCGAACATTATGAGCGCCGCATGTTTTGCCTCCAGGGGTCCGACGCCCATCGGCTGCGGCGCGTCAATGCCGGCGAAGGGAATGGCTGGCATCGTCATGGCATCGGCGATCGTTATGTCGAATTTCTCCTGCCTGCGCCGACGTTTGCTGCGCTGAAGGAACTGTTTGCGTCGAACGATTTCGACCGGGTGCGCGTTCCCAAGCGTGACCAGAAACAGTGGGAGATCGACACGCTCCGATTTGGCGCTCAGAACGATCGTCAGGTATTGCGCCCGGGGTCGGCTGCCGACACGCTCTGGCAGGACGTGGCGGCGCTGGCGAATGTCGGCGGTGGAACGCTGATCATCGGCGGCACGGAAGCCGAACTGACCGGTGTCGAACACCCGGAGCAATTGAGTGAGACGCTGCGGTGCAGTGTGCAGGAACGTCTGAATCCGCAACCGTATCTGACATTCGAGTTGATCGCGTATGAAGGACGCGACCTGCTGCGCGTCGAAGTACGCGCTACCAGTTCGCCGCCGTATGTCGGGAACGATGGCGTGATCTACACGCGACATGGCGGCGAGACGGTCATTGCCGACCGCACCGAAATCATTCAATTGTGTCGGCGCGCACTTGCGGAAGGCGCCGCCACCCCGCTCGACAACGGCCAGGAACTGGACCTGCCACGCAGCGGCGTCGAGATTGTCGAAGCCCAAAAGCGCGCCGGCGTCTGGTTGTATGAGGTGCGCGACCTGCGCACAACCTCGGGAGTGACGCGCGATCATGCCCAGGGATTGTGGGCATACGCCATCAGCCGCTACGAGGACGTGCGCGAGGGGCGGATCGATCTCCAGAGCCAGGTGAAGTGGAAGGGGCGCCTCGGTCTGTGGCGCGCCTACCGGCAGGGCAACCGCACCAAATACGATCTGGTGCATCGTGATGCCAACGGTGTGATCGACCATATCTTCTTCGGCGTCTCCGACTGGGGGTTGAGTCCTGCCTGGCAGTCGCTCATCAATGACCGCGCGAGTGACACGCTTGAGCATGAGCCGCGCTCATTCGGCGACGATACGCCGGGAGACCCGGATGTGTTCGAGGAGCCGGGCAACAGCGCAACGCCATGGAGCGACCGACGTCCGCGCTGGCGCGGGCGCGGCGGCGTCTGGCGCATTGGGCGCGACGCCCAGGGGAACGTGTACTTCGACCTGATGATGCGCAGCAAGGAAGGGAATGAGATCAAGGAATATCCGGGCGTGCCGCGCGAGAAATTGACCGAGGCGTGGATGAACCTGATTCGCGTGCCGCGCCCGCGCACCGGCATCGAGGTCGTTGAAGTCATCGTCGATGAGTTCGGTGAGCGCCGTTTCGTCTTTCGCAACCTGCGCACCAGCGAGTTGAGCAATGCGCCCTGGCGTCTCCAGGATATCGAGGAAGGAACCGTCCGCCAGTACGCCGCGCGGATGTCGCTTCAGGATATGCCACTCGATGAAAGCAAGGTGCGCTGGTGGGGCAACCTGGGATATATGCGCCCGATGCGCAAGCAGGTCGATCTGGTCTACCGCGATGAAAACGGCATCGACCACATCTACTATGCAGCACGTCGCGATGAACTGTCGGGCGAGTGGCGCGAACTGCTCGATGAGTACGGAGAGTTATAAACAGGTGGACAGTGTGCTGAAACGTCTTTTCCTGGCATGGGCTGCGCTGGCGGCGCTGATGGCGCCTGGCGCGTCACACACGGCAGCGGCGCAGTCGCCCATTCTGCCAGCGACGGTCTATCCGTCATCCGGGCAGGCAGGGACGCGCTTTGATTTTCTGGCAGAAGGGTTCGCAAGCGGCGAACGGATCGATATCTGGGTCAACACGCCCGATGGTCGCGCCCTGCCTGCCCGCCCCGACAGTGAACTCCAGCGGCGCGTCGCCCGTGATGGACGCGCCGCCTGGAGCTGGACGGCCCCCGACAATGCGCAACCCGGAACGTGGTCGCTGGTGGCGCGCGGTCAACGCAGCGGCGTCGTGTGTGTCGGGCTGTTTACTATCGAACCGCCGCCGGCGCCGACCGCACCGGAGGTCAATGCGTTCCCCGCTACCGGGCGTCCCGGTACGCGATTCGTCTTCTTTGCCGCCGGGTTCGCCCCTGATGATCCTATAGCGTTCTTCCTGACCGCGCCCGACGGCGAAGAAACGCTGACCGGGGTCGAGCAGCCGCGCATCTCCAACGGACGGGTCGATTGGGCGTGGACGGCGCCCGACAAGGCGGCGCCCGGCGTTTGGCGCTTCCGTGTGAGGGGCGGGAACAGCCGATTCGAGCAGATCGTGGCGGTGACTATCGAACGACCGACGCCTGCGGTCGGCGTGACGCCGGGGCGCGGACGGGCGGGGACGCTCTTTCGGTTCTTCGCAGAAGGTTTGCAGGGACGCGAAGGGGTCATTTTCTGGGTCAACCGTCCCGATGGTCGCGCCGAAAAGACAACCCCGGAAAAGGTAGGAGTGAACGACGGGCGGGTGGATTGGTCGTGGATTGCGCCTGATGACGCACCATCTGGCCAGTGGTCAATGGTGGTGCGCGGCGTCAGCAGTGGCATCGAGCGGGTGGTGTTGTTCGAGATCCAATGAACTATCGCCTGACCATTCGCGCCTGAACCGTGATGAGCACAGGGCGGAACATCGGGCAGAGCGTTCTGTTCGAGAGGATTCATATGAATGACATCGAACTGGCACGATGGCTGTATGAAGGTGCGCTGGCGGCGAGCGAGGGGCGACGCGAGGAAGCGCGCCGCCTGCTTATGCAGGTTATCGAACGCGATGAACAGAATGAACAGGCTTGGCTCTGGTTGAGCGGCGCAGTCGACGATCCGGCGGATCAGCAGATTGCGCTGGAGAATGTGTTGGCGATCAACCCGAATAACGCCGCCGCCCGGGCTGGACTCGAATGGTTGCACACCCAGGGTCAGGTTGACGCCGCCAACGCTCCCTCAGCGACGACAGCCGCCTCAACGTCGCAGGACCGCTCGGGACCGTGGGTTCCACCGCCGCCCTACGACGAGAATGAGGTGGTAGAGATTATGTGCTGGCAATGCCAGGCGACGCTCTACAGCGTCGCCCCCTTTTGCTGGCAGTGCAACGCACCGGTGCACTCCTGCAACAATTGCGCTTTCCGTGACGACACGCGGTGCAAGCAACTTCAGGGGTTGACCAGCCCGGTAGCGTGGGCGGCGGTCAACGAGTGCCCGTGGTGGCGACCTGTGCCGCTGCGTTGATTGTTGCTGCGTCTTCCCAACCCACCCAGAAGTTGTTGCGCTGAACGTAAGCGGCGACCTGCACCCGGATGCCTGGCACATCGATGCGATCCGCTTCATTGACCAACACGACATTCGGGCGCGTCTTGAAATGCCGCATATACGCCGCAACCGCCTCGTCAATCTTCCGTGCGACCGGCTTCTTGGTGTTATCGTCGAACCACATCATGTACATCGGAGCGCCTCCATTACCTGCGTGGATGCATATCCGAATGCAGTGTATCAGAACATACGTTCGGCGTCAAGCGCCAGAAGAACTGAGAACTGAGAACTGAGAACTGAGAACTGAGAACTGAGAACTGAGAACCGAGAACTGAGAACTGAGAACTGAGAACTGAGAACCGAGAACTGAGAACTGAGAACTGAGAACCGAGAACTGAGAACTGAGAACTGAGAACTGACACCAAGTGGCGTTCAGCCAGAAAAGATGTCCGAGCGCCCGGTTCGCACGGCGTACCGATCCACACCGCGCGTTGGCGGTCGTGGACGTATAACGGCGCATAGCATCAGCAGCCCCAACGGGGCTTCCATTTGCCTCAGCGAGGGCTTTTGCCCGCAGCGGACCTGTGGAAGTTGGCACGGCGCGAGGACGCCGCAAGGAGGCTTTTTCAGGCGAAGGCGGAACAGTCACTCCGGCAACAGTGGCAGTCGACGGACCCGCAACCGCCGCTCGTGAACGGTGACTACGGCGCCCTGATTCAGGTCTGACTGGCACTGGGTCAGCACCGTCTGTAACAGGCTGACAAGCGCTGCTGCCCACAACCCTTCGATCCGAATGCGAATGACCGATGGAGCAGCGACGCATGAGAGAGCAAGAAGTTCGCGGAAGTCGGCGTCAAAGGTAACGACGACGCGCTGCTCATCGCGGGCAAGCCGCAAGATGGTCGCATCCTCGGCTGTAGCATATCTAATGCCGCCAACATGAACAGCATCAATGCCGGAAGCGCGGAGTAGTTCCACTGATGTGCGCGGCAGACCCTATCAAGCAGCAGTTTCATACGTTACCGGCAACTCGACGACCCGATCATCGAGGCATGCAGCAGCATAGAGCAAGGACTGTCGAATATCGTCGTCTTCAAGTTCAGGATATTCCCGGCGCAGATCTTCACGGTTAGAGTGCCAGTAATTCAATAACACGGCGGACCGTCAATCGCAAATTGCGGATCGATGGTTGACCATTCATGCGTGCGGGGTTAATGGTGATACGGTCCAATTTCATGACGCCTTGCCTCCTGCTTTTCAGGATCGCATGGTCCATACCCAGGTACAATGAGCTCAGAGGACAATGCTCGGGTTGTATTGTACTTCTGCGCCTGACCGTCAACAACAGGACTTACGCAGTGGCGCGTTTTTGGCGCCGCTCTGCCGAAAGCAAAAAGAGCCGTCACGCGGCTCGTCCGTGAGACAACCGCGTAACTCCTGTCAATCAAACGATCTTTCCCCAACCCCTTGCACTTGACAAATTGGCGCTCTTCTCATATTATACCCATAATAGTGTCAATATAACAATAATATCTGGGGATACTGCCATGAGCATCTTCGACAACCGTCGTCTGACGAACGAGACGTTCAAACTCGATGCCGAGCGCATGCGCACCGGATGGTATTCGGACAAGTATTTCGAGAACATTGTCGGGATGCTGAGTGCGCTCGCAAAGCGCGGCTACCGGTTCGGCGGCGTGTCGCCCCGCCTATCGAATGCTGGCATTCCGCTCGACGAGGTCGATATTGGCAACATCGAAGTCGAGATGCAATGGTTCACCCGCCGCCGTCCGTTCTCGGTCGTTGCCGGCGTTGACAAGGCGCTGGCGATGCTGCAACTCTGCACTGGCTATTTCGACGACCAGGGCGCCTTTGTCAATACCTACGATCACCTTGAAGTCGATGCCGTTCACGATGGGGTGATCGTGCGTTACGACGGCGACCCGATGAACGTGCAGCCGGTGCTGCGCGTGCGCGGTCGGTATCGGGACTTCGCGCTGCTGGAGACGCCGACTCTCGGAACGCTCACCCGCGCCACCCGGATTGCCACCAATGTCTACAATGTGCTGGTTGCGGCGCGCGGCAAACCGGTGCTCTTCTTCCCGGCGCGCTTCGATGCGCACGAGGTGCAGGCGGCTGACGGGTACGCCTACAACATTGCCGTGCAACGCTTCAACCTCGACTACGGCAAAACGCTTGGCGCATTCATCTCAACCGACGCGCAGGGCGACTGGTGGGGCGGATTCGGCGGCGGCACGATTGCACATGCCGCAATTGCGGCATTCCTCGGCGATACGGTCGAATGTATGCTGGTGTTTGCCGAAACCCGCCCGGTTGAAATACCGCGAATTGCGCTGATCGACTTCGAGAACGACTGTGTCGGCACGGCGCTGGCGGTGATGGACGCGATGTTCCAGCGCTACCGCGAATTGATGGACAGCGGACAGACGACCGAGGCGCGGCGCTACAAACTGTTCGGCGTGCGCCCTGACACGAGCGACAAACTGCGCGACATCAGCGTGCCGCCGCTCGGCAACCGCAAACTGGATATGGGGGTCAATCCGCGGCTGGTCTTCTACTTGCGCCAGGCGATTGACGATGCCTGGAAACGCTGGTCGCTGTCGCCGGAGTGGGTGGAACCGGCGCAACAATGGTGCCGCGATGTGAAGATCGTCGCAACCGGCGGGTTTGGTCCGAAGAAGATCCAGCGCTTCGAGGAATTGGGGGTGCCGGTGGACATCTATGGCGTCGGCTCATCGCTCTTCTCCAACAGCGACGAGGAGGGCACCAACAACGACTTCACCGCCGATGTGGTGCGGGTCAAAGTCGGCGGGACATGGCACGATATGGCGAAAGTCGGGCGGCGCGCCTGCAATAACCCAGACCTTCAGCGCGTTCAGATGCCGCGTTGTTGAACGTTCACCGGCGCACGCCCGTCCATCGGCGATTTGCCGGCGGCGTTCAGCGGTTGTGCGCCTGCCATGAGCAATCCCAGCTCTTCGCGCGTGGCGCTGGCAGCGGGCAGCGTCGCCGCGATCCGTCCGTGATACATCACGGCGATCCGGTCGGAAAGCGCCATAATCTCATCGAGTTCCGCCGACACGAGCAGCACGGCGGCGCCCCGGTCGCGTTCAGCGACGATCTGCTGGTGAATGAATTCGATCGAACCGACATCGATGCCGCGCGTTGGTTGGGCTGCAATGAGCAGGCGCCCTTTGCGCGACAGTTCGCGCGCGATGATCACTTTCTGCTTGTTGCCGCCGGACAGCGCCGACACGAGTGTAAGCGGGCTGGGCGTGCGCACATCGTACTTTTCGATCAGAAGGTTTGCATGCTCAAGGATCGCGCGGTCGTCGCGGACGATGCCGTGGGCGAATGGCGGCGCGTAGTAGGTGTTGAGCACCAGATTATCGGCGACGCTATAGGTCAGCACCAGCCCATCCTCCTGGCGATCCTCGGGAACGTGCGCGCAACCGGTTTCGCTGATGCAGCGCGGCGAGACGTTCGTCACGTCGCGCCCGTTGATCAGCACCCGCCCGGAACGCACCGGGCGCAAACCGGTAATCGCCTCGACGAGTTCGGTCTGACCATTCCCCTGCACGCCGGCAATGCCCAGGATTTCGCCGGCGTGGACTTCGAGCGATACGCCATTGACCACCTGCTGACCGCGATCGTCGAGGACGGTCACCTGATCGAGGACCAGCACCGGCGCAGCGGGGTGCGCTTCACCTTTTTCGACTTCCAGCATCACGCTGCGACCGACCATCATCTCCGCCAGGCTGCGCTCGGTCGCTTCGCGCGGCGTCGTTTCACCAACCACGCGCCCACGTCGGAGCACCATAATCCGATCGGCAATTGCCAGCACTTCTTTCAGTTTGTGCGAAATAAAAATGACCGACGCTCCCTGTGCCGTCAATGAGCGAATAATGGCGAACAGTTCTTCAGTCTCCTGTGGCGTCAGCACCGCCGTTGGCTCGTCGAGGATCAGGATATCGGCATTGCGGTAGAGCGCCTTAATAATCTCGACCCGCTGCTGCTGACCGACCGACAGATCCTTCACATAGGCGTCGGGATCGACATCGAGACGATACCGCTGCGACAGTTCCCGGATGCGCTGACGGGCGACATTGAGATCGAGGAAGGGACCGCGACCCGTTTCGGCACCGAGGATGATATTTTCGGCAACGGTGAAGACCGGCACAAGCATGAAGTGCTGATGGACCATGCCGACTCCGCGTCTGATCGCGTCGCTTGGTCCGCCGATGCGCACTGGCTCGCCGCGGATCAGCACTTCACCTTCGTCCTGGTGGTACAAGCCATAGAGAATGTTCATCAGCGTCGTCTTGCCGGCGCCATTCTCGCCGAGGAGCGCCAGCACCTCGCCGCGCCGCAACGTGAGGCTGACGTGCTCATTGGCAACCACGCCGGGGAAGCGTTTCGTGATATTGCGGGCTTCAAGAACGATCTCAGGCTCGGCGGTCATCGTCATTCCTTCTGGTACACTTTGCCGATTGCGGCGGGTGGGCGGGCGCGCCCGACGAAGCCGGCCAGAACGGCGATGGTCAACACATACGGCAGCATTCCAATGAACTGCGGCGGCAGATCGCCGATCCATGCCAGCCAGGGGGGGAGTTGATTCTTGAGGAACTGTATCTGTGATTGCAGCGCATTGGCGAACCCGAACAGGAGCGATCCGCCCCAGGCGCCAAACGGCGTCCATTTGCCGAAAATCATCACCGCCAGCGACACGAAGCCGCGCCCGTTGGTCATATTCCGCTCGAATGAACCGACCGATTCGAGCGTCAGGAACGCGCCTGCCAGCCCGGCGAGCATACCGCCGACAATCACATTAATGTACCGCACGCGATTGACCGCAATGCCGACCGTATCGGCGGCGGCGGGATGTTCGCCGACGGCGCGCGTGCGCAATCCCCAGGCGGTGCGGAACAACAGCACGTGGACAACGACGATCAGGATCAACGACGCGAACGTGATCGGCGGGTTGCTGAAAAATACCGGACCGACAACCGGAATGTCCGCCAGCAGCGGAATGCTCACCGACGACCATTTCCCGCGAGTTGTCAACCCCTGCTGATAGAAATAACCGGTCAACCCCACGGCAAGAATATTGATGACGGTGCCGGCAATAATCTGATCGACCTTGAGCGTAATCGACATCAGCGCGTGGAACGCGCCAACCGCCGCACCGACGAGCAGCGCTCCCAGGGTCGCCAGGAGCAAGTCGCCCGTCCACACATTGAACAGAAAGCCGAGGAACGCAGCGATCAGCATCATACCCTCGATGCCGATGTTAATCACCCCAGAGCGCTCACACATAATGCCTGCCAGCGCACCGAGAATGATCGGCGTCGACTGACGGATTGTCGACGTCAGCACCGCTGTCGTCGCCAGCGGCGCGCGCGCATAGGCGACCAGCACCAGGATCGCCAACCCGCTCCACACCCCAATCGTCACCCAGGGAATCCGCGCCGCCGACGGTCGCGCCATCCTCTTCGTGATCTGCATGCCCCATTCCCCTTACGATCCCCAACCGCTACTCAGGGTCACCCGTTCACCCTCTTCGGCACGGAGGCGCAGCACCCAGCGAATGATGCTCTCAGCGGCGACGAAGAACAGGATCAGCGCCTGAATAACATCGATGATCTCCGATGCCACACCCGAATTGAACTGCATTCGACCTGCGCCGGCCTGCATGAGGCCGATCAGCAGCGATGCCGGAATGACGGCAATCGGATTGGTGCGTGCCAGCAGCGCGATGGTGATTGCCTGAAAGCCAAGACCGACGTTGAACCCCGGCTGAAACCGCCCGACGACGCCGAGCGTTTCGACGGCGCCGCCAAGCCCCGCCAGGAAGCCGCTGGCGACCATCGCCAGCACCGTCATCTGGCGTACTGAGATGCCAGCATACTTTGCCGCACTGGCATTCTGCCCGACGGTGCGCAACTCGAACCCAATCGTCGTGCGCCAGATCAACCACCAGACCGCGACCGCCGCCAGCACCGCCAGGATCATTCCCAGCGGCACGCCGGCGATGTCGGGCAGACGCGCTTCGGGCGCCACTGCCGGGGTGCGCGCCACAATATTCCCCGGCGACCGATCCTTCCAGGGTCCGTCCGCCAGCCAGTCAGTCAGGTTGAAGGCGACGAAGTTGAGCATAATGGTGGTAATAACCTCGTGCGCCCCGGTGAATGCCTTGAGCGTACCGGCAATCGCCGCCCACAGCGCGCCCATCAGCGCACCGACCAGCAGCGCCAGCGGAATATGCACTACAGCTGGCAAGCCCTGCAGGCTGAAGCCGATGAACGCTGCAAACACGGCGCCGAGCAGCAACTGGCCCTGCGCACCGATGTTGAACAGACCGCACTTGAACGCCAGCGCCACCGCCAGACCGCCAAAGATCAGCGGCGTCGCCTTTTCGAGCGTGCGCCCGATTGCCCGACTGCTTCCCAACCCGCCTTCGAACAAAGCGCTGTACGCCACGAGCGGATTCGCGCCAGAGACGACGATGATCACCGCGCCAATCGCCAGCGCCACAACGACCGACGCCACCGGCACAATCATGGCGCGCGACAGGCTGCGCACCGACGCCAGGCGATCCGCCTGCGGAGAAGATTGCGATTCAGCACGTTTCATACGATGCAGGCTCCTGATGGGGTGAGCAGAGTAGAGGAATACCGCACCATCCCGGAGTCCTGGCGGCTGAAGCCACCGGCTATAGGACATTGCAGCCACATGCGACGGGATGCTGCACAGCGCACGAAAGAAAACGGGCTGCGTCCCCAGAAGACGCAGCCCTCGACCGCACCTTACGGCGTGTATCCCGTCGAAATCGAACCGTCGCGCAGACCTTTATCGACCTCGGCGATCTTCGCCTTCAATTCTGCCGGAACCTGCGCCTCGAAATCGTGGAACGGCGCCAGCCCGACCTCGCCGACGTAGTTGCCGGACGGGAAGTTGCCTTCCTGCGCCTTCTTGATCAGGTCGAACACACCCGGCGTAATCAGCTTCATGGCGCTCGAGATCAGACAGGGATGCGCTTCGGGAACCGTCTCCCACTGATCGGTATCGACGCCGATGCAGTACACACCCGGATTCGCCGCCGTCTCGATCAGCGCGCCGTTGCCGGTCTTCCCGCCGGCGCCGAAGATCACATCGGCGCCCTGGTCAATCGCCAGTTTCGCCTGGTCGGCGCCCCACTTCGGGTCGGTGAACGCCGTGTCGAGACCGCCCGGATGGTAGGTCGAAATCACCTGGATGTCGGGCTTGAGATACTTCGCGCCGTTCTCGTACCCCTCTTTGAAGGCAACGACCGGCGGAACCAGGTTGGTGCCGAGCACAGCGGCGATCTTATTGCTCTTCGACATTCCCGCCGCCAGCACGCCTGCCAGGAAGCCTGCCTTGTCCTCGGCAAAGATCAGACCGGCAACGTTCGGGATTGCCGTCGCCTGAAACTGATCGACACCGATGAACTTCACGTTCGGATTTTCCTCGGCAGCCTTTGCCGTCGCCTCGCCAAGCGCAAAGCCGACGGTGACAATAACGTCATACCCCTTTTCGGTAAACAGACCGATGTTCGCGGCGTAGTCCTTCGCGTCCTTCGTTTCGACATAGTTGACGATCGCGCCCAATTCGGCTTCGGCGCGCTTGACGCCTTCCCAGGCGGACTGGTTGAAACTCTTATCGTCGATCTCGCCCACATCGGTCACAAGACCGACACACAGCACTTCGGGCTTGGGGCAATCTGCTTCGGTGGGTTGGGCTGGCGCGGCAGTCGCGCCGGTTGGAGCAGCCGTCGGTGTAACCGTCTGCTGCCCGCCACATGCGGCAATCAACGCCGAGACGAGCAGCAGGATGATGAGAGAAACCGAGCGTTTCATTCTCGCCTCCTGTCCTGATGCGCCCCGCAGGGCGCGGGCAAAGAATCTGTACACGGCTTCAGCGACGCACAGTGATCGTGTGGTGGCCACAGCACAGCAATCCGCGTTTTGAAGCCATTCCCCGGAGTTGGGCGGATTATAGCATAGCCGTGGTTGGATGCCAAATGGCAGGGGAGGCGCATAGGGTGCAGGCATTAAGTGTCGGAAACCTCCGTTTCGCTGCGGGCTGAAGCCCTCACTAAGGACAGAAAAGCCCCTGCGGGGCTGGTGAGAATGATGTGTCCACTGCACACCGGCTTCACCGCCAAGGACCCGAAGCGCACGAAGGGGAATAATGAAGCGCATGTCCTTTGTGTCCCTTGGTGACCTTCGTGGTTGCTTGTTGCGGTGAAGTAACCACCAAGGACACGAAGAGCACGAAGGTGCATAAAAATGAAGCGCATGTCCTTTGTGTCCCTTGGTGACCTTCGTGTTGCTGCACACCGGCTCAACCGCCAAGGACCCGAAGCGCGCGAAGGGGAAGAACCATGAAGCGCATGTCCTTTGTGTCCCTTGGTGACCTTCGTGGTTGCTTGTTGCGGTGAAGTAACCACCAAGGACACGAAGAGCACGAAGGGAAATAAAAATGAAGCGCATTTCTTTTGTGTCCCTTGGTGATTGCGTAACGCGGAAGTTATTCCGCCCGTCTGCCGATAATGAAGCGCATGTCCTTTGTGTCCCTTGGTGACCTTCGTGGTTGCTTGTTGCGGTGAAGTCATGGAGGGCTTCACCACCAAAGACACGAAGTGCACGAAGGGGAATAAAAATGAAGAGCATTTCTTTTGCGACCTTCGTGGTTACCGCTTTTTGCAGTGAAGTCAATGATGGTTTTTGAATAATTGTTCCGCCATCCGCCTGACCGCCCGGCGGCTGAAGCCACGGGCTACGGGCGCCAAGCCCGCCTGCGCGGACGGGACTCGGCGAGACCGAAGGATCCGCTCAAGAACCGTAAGCCGCAGGCGACGGTTGCGAAATTTACCTTTGCAGGCTACACTGTTCAATATGCTCTGGTTTAGGTCGGGCAAACCCTGCAGAGATGTCACGTGATCGGGATGCAGGCGAATGCGCAAGAGAGCCACAACTTCACCCCAGGGACCGAGCGACGCCGGGCGTGCAAGCCAGCCCTGAAGGGACTTTCACTCGCGGTAAGCACGGTCAAACCGCGTCCTCAGCGAGGGCTTTAGCCCGCAGCGAGATAGTGTTTCCCGGAAAGCACCGTATCACAGCGCGAGGAGAACGCTATGACCACCATTTCCTTTACGGCGAAAACCTGCATCGTCTGCCGCGCGGAACACGAATATACCGAAATCGACAGCACGATGGTTTTCGGTTCGCCCGATCTCGACTCACGCCCGCCTGAGATGATGCGTTCGACGATCTTCGCCTGGGTGCAATGCTGTCCTGCGTGCGGCTATTGCGCCGAAGACGTCAGCAAAGCGCCGAAGCAGGCAAAAGTTATTGTCAAAAGCACACAGTACCAGGCGCAACTCGCGGACCCCGCCATGCCTGAGCTGGCGAACCATTTTTTATGCCAGGCGATGATTCATGAACATGCAGGCGACTATGCCGCAGCAGCACGGGCAATTGTCCATGCCGCCCGGGTATGCGACGATAAGGAGAAATCTGAGTCGGCGAAGACCTGTCGGATCAGAGCGGCCAATATGGTTTTGCGTGCCATTGCAGCCGGGCAGGAGTTCACCGAGCAGCGCGGAGCGGAGACCGTTATCCTGGCGGATCTGCTGCGTCGTGCCGACGCATTTGCTGAAGCCAGGACAATCATTGCGCGCAGACGCCCTGGTATCACAGACAGTACGATCTTGCGCTTGCTCGCTTTTCAGGACTCGTTAATTGCGCGCGGCGACGTAGCGCGCCATACACTGGACGAAGCGATGGGAGAGGACGAATAGACGAACCATTCTCCCATTCACTGCTTGCCAGATCATATCCGGGAGGCGCTCGACGGTAAGCGCCTGTATCTCCGCCTCGTTACAGCCATAATCTGGTTCAACCCCGCCTGTCGAAGAAGAACTGTTATGAAGCTACTGCAATGTGTTATCGTCCTGTGCGTCATCCAGTCGCTGATCACCTGTAGCACAGCATTTCCCGCACAGCAATCGTGTGATGAACTCCCATCCGTAAAAGCGATCAAGCATGCTCTGGAGCAACATGCAGGTACACGGAGCGCAGGTCGAACAACTGAACCCAAATGCTATCGTGTTCGCTATTGAAGAAAGCCAACATTGCCCTGGCAGGGCGACGCTTGTTATCTACCATGCAACCACATCCGAGGGGAAGCAAATCCGACAGTTGCTCGGCGATACTTTCTTCGAGATACCCTATAAACTTCGCAATGTGTAGAATGCCAGCTTCTTTCGAGTCGCTCCCCTCGTCCTATACGGGGGCGCTACTCTTTGCGCCATTGCACCGTTGCGTCAGTCTTTTCGAGACTATTCAATCAACACAATATCAGCGAGTGACGACCGGCGCGCTTCGTTCATGCTGCCACTGCGGAACCCCTGGAGATCAAGGGTGACATAGACGTACCCCAGCGCCTTCAACCGCGCCACGATCGCTTCACGATGCTCGATGACGGCGGGCAGGTCGTCGAGCGGAACTTCGATGCGGGCAATCGTATCGTGGTGGCGGACGCGCAACTGAGTGAACCCCAGGTGACACAGAAACCGTTCGGCTTCGTCGAGAATGCGCAATTTCCCGGCGGTCACCCGTTCGCCGTAGGCGATCCGCGACGAGAGGCAGGCATACGACGGCTTGTTCCAGTTCGGCAATCCCAGGCGCCGCGCCAGTTCGCGGATCTCCTGCTTCCCCAGCCCTGCCTCGATCAGGGGGCTGCGCACGGCAAACTCCATCGCTGCACGATGACCAGGGCGATGCGTGCCGATGTCGTCCGCCATGGCGCCGTAGAGGATGGCAGCGACGCCAAGTTCGGCAGCCAGCGGCTGAAGTTCGGTGAACAGCGTGCGCTTGCAGTAGTAGCAGCGGTCTGGCTGGTTGCGCGCATAGTTTTCATCAGACAATTCATTGGTGCGCACGACGATATGGCGGCAGCCGATCAGCGCTGCCAGTGCGCGCGCCTGTTCGAGTTCCTCGCGCGGGTAGGTTTCAGAGTCGGCAGTGGCAGCGATGGCGCGATCACCGAGCGCATCGTGCGCCACCTTCAGCAAGAGTGTGCTGTCCACGCCGCCGGAAAACGCGATCAACGCCGAACCGATCTCGCGCAGGATCGCCTGGAGGCGTTCGTATTTGAACTCAAGCGTTGTTTCCATAGATGATCGTCACCTTCGCCAAACTACCCGCTGATGGTCAACTGCTCCAGATGCGCCTGTCCCACAGTTGCTGCCCCACCCGCCCGGGTGACGGTCATCTCCGCCAGGCGACCCATTCGCAATTGACTGCCAGGAGGCTGCCGCTCATCCCTCGTTCGTCGCCCCACCCGCCCAAATGACCGTCACCGCCGCCAGCGGGGTTACGCTGATCCCTCGTTCGTCGCCCCACCCGCCCGGGTGACCGTCATCTCCGCCTGCGAGCAGCCGCAGCCCGGTTGGCGATCCGCCCCGCAATCGCCCCCGCGCCGATGCCATTGTCGATGTTGACGACCGCCAGTCCCGGAGCACAGGTCTGCAACATGCTCGTCAGCGCACCGACGCCGCCGCCGCCAAAACCATACCCGACCGACGTCGGCAGCCCGATGACCGGCACATCGACCAGCCCCGCCACCACCGACGGCAGTGCGCCGTCCATTCCGGCGGCGACAATGATAACATCGACTGATGCATCGAGCATAACCCGCAGCGGATCGAACAGACGATGCAGACCGGCGACGCCGACATCACCGGCGCTCCAGATGTCGCACCCCATTTCGACGCAGAGCGCGATTGCCTCGTCGGCAACGGGAAGATCGCTGGTTCCGGCGGTCAGCACACCGACGCGCCCGCCACGCTGCGGCGGAGCGATCCCCGGTTTATTCAGCGTCAGCGTGCGCCCTTCGCTATAGACCGTCCACTCAACCGTGTCGGCAAACGCCGCCTGGAGCGCCATCCGCGTCTCCGGCGGCACGCGACTGATCAGGACACGCCCCACATGATCGAGGATGTGCCGAACAATAGCGATGGTTTGGTCGGAGGTTTTATGCTCAGCAAGCACAACTTCCGGCACGCCGCTGCGCGCAGCGCGTCCCGGGTCGAGATTGGCGAACTGTTCGAGATAATCTCGCGCGGATGTCATCGCTGTATTATTACTCCACTGTTACCATGATGTCACATGAAGTTTAGCATCTTTTTATGCCAGTACCATACAATCACGCTCAGATTGATATCGAAGACGGTTCGTTATGAACATTCTCCTGCTAACCCAGATCGTTCCCTATCCGCCCGACAGCGGTCCGAAGGTCAAAACCTATTACCTGCTGCGCCATCTGGCATCGCGCCATCGAGTCACGCTCGTCTGCTTCACGCGCAATGCGCAGGAAGAAAGCGATGCGGCTGCACTACGCGACGCGGTTGCCGAGGTGCATACCGTCCCGCTCTCACGTTCCACAGCGCGCAATGCGCTGACTCTGGCGAGCAGCCTGATGCACGGACGCTCGTGGATCATCGAGCGTGATGATAGCGCCGCTATGCATCAGTTGCTGGCGCGCCTGGTGCGTGAAGCGGAGATTGCCGGACGACCGTATGACCTGGTGCATGCCGATCAACTCAACATGGCGCAGTTTGCCGAGCGGTTGCCATTACCGCGCCTGCTCGACGAACACAATGCAGTCTGGACGGTCTTCCGCCGGGTGGCGATGCAGGAACGTGGACTCAAACGCCTCCTCTGGGAGCGCGAGTGGCGACGGCTGCGCGTGTACGAAGGACGGGTCTGCCGCGAATTCGAGGCGGTCACAGCGGTCAGCCGCGAGGATCGTCAGGCGCTGATCGAAGCAATGGGAACGGAGCGTGATATTCCGATCATCCCGATTGCGGTCGATGCTGAACGCGAACAGCCGATTGCGCGCCAACCGAATGCACGCGGCATTCTCAGCCTGGCAACCATGATGTGGCCCCCAAACGTCGATGGGGCGCTCTGGTTCGCTCGCAGCATCTACCCGCTGATCAAGCAACAGGTCGAGGGAGTGCGCTTCTTCGTCGTCGGGCAGCGCCCGGTAGCGGAAGTGCGCGCGCTTGCCGAGCAGGACCCGACGATTGACGTGACCGGGTATGTGCCGGACCCCACGCCATACATCGCCGCCTCCGCCTGCCTGATCGTCCCGTTGCGCAGCGGCGGCGGCATGCGGGTGAAAATCCTCGAAGCCCTGGCGCGCGGCATTCCGGTGGTTTCGACAACGATTGGCTACGAAGGCATCGACCTGGTTCCCGGCGAACATCTGCTGGTCGGCGATACGCCAGAGGCATTCGCTGACGCCGTTGTGCGCCTGCTGTGCGACCCGGCTTTCGGCGAGCGACTGGCGGCAGCCGGACGAAAGCGCCTGCTCGAACGCTACGACTGGCGCGCCGTGTGCCCGGCGATGGATCGGGTGTATGAGCGGATGAAGAACCAAGAACCAAGAACTAAGAACCAAGAACTAAGAACTAAGAACCAAGAACCAAGAACCAAGAACCGGGAACCAAGAACCGGGAACCGGGAACTGAGAACTGCAAGCCTATCCAAAGCGCCGAAGAGGGCTGACGATGAATATTCTGTTTATCTCCGCATATGTTCCATCTCCCATTCGGGTGCGGCCATACGGCTTCATTCGCGCACTGGCAAGGCGCGGTCATCACATCACGCTGGTGTGCGGCGCCAATGCCGATGACCGACCGGCGCTCAACGCGCTGCGCGACGTGTGCGCGCGGATTGTCACCGTCCATGTGAGTAAAGCCGAGATGCTCTGGAATGCGTTGCGCGCGCTTCCCGGCGACCTGCCGTTGCAGGCGGCGCTCAGTTTCGGGAAACGCTTGCGAGAGGCGGTGCGCACCGAAGATCGCAGCAAACGGTACGATGTAGCACACATTGAACATTTGCGGGCATCAGCCCTTGGCTATGCGCTTCTCCACACACCTGCCGTACTCGACTCAGTAGACAGCATCAGTTTGTTGTTCGAGCGCACACTCCGTGGCAGCCCATCGCTCAAGAGCCGTGCGCTTGCGCTGATCGACCTGGCGCGCACCCGCGCCTACGAAGCGCGCTACACCCGCCACTTCGAGCAGGTCATTGTCTCGTCGCCGGAGGACGCATGGGCATTGCGCACCCTCCGTCACGACCTGTATCCTCCTGCACAACCGGCGGCGCAGCGCCGGTTCGACGGCGTTGCCGACGCCCCGCACGACCAAGATGCGATAACAGTCGTGCCTAACGGCGTTGATCTGGACTACTTCACCCCGCAGCCAATTGCGCGCGCGCGCGCCACGATCGTCTTCAGCGGCAAGATGAGTTACCACGCCAATGAAGCCGCAGCGCTCCATCTCGTGCACGACATTATGCCGCTGGTCTGGGCATGCCGCCCCGAGACGCGCGTGGTAATCGCCGGAAGCGCACCGCCGCCATCGGTGCGCGCACTGGCAGCCGACCGGCGCGTGACCGTCACTGGTTACCTGGATGACCTGCGCCCGACGATTGCCGGCGCCACGCTGGCTGTTGCCCCGCTGCGCTACGGCGTCGGCATTCAGAACAAAGTGCTCGAAGCCATGGCGCTGGCAACGCCGGTCGTTGCAGCGCGACAGGCGTCGCGCGCGCTGCATGCCGTTGAAGGGCGCGACCTGCTGCTGGCGGAACAACCGCATGAGTATGCCGACGCCATCCTCAGCCTGATGGACGATCCGCAATGCGCAGCCGCCATTGGTGCAGCAGGACGGCGGTATGTCGAGCAGTATCACACGTGGGACGCCGCTGCTCAACGATTGGAGCAGGTCTATGCCAGCGCCATCGAGTCGGCGCTGGACGATCACGTTGCCGCATCCGGGTGTGCGTCCGCAGGACATGCAGTTCTGAGCCGAACATAGCGTCGCATCCGCTGCGCTGCGTCGCCTTCCTGGTCTCCAGCACGTGCGCAGACTTATGCACGTTATGCAATAAATCTGGTATATCCATGCCGTCACGTCGCGCATTCCCTGCCCTGCAGGCGAAAGATCTCGCTCAGGACGCGGTTCGACGGTGCTCACCGCAAGTGGAAGACTCGCAGGGGCTTGCGCGACTCAGCCCGCAGCATCAGCGTCAGGACGACATCTGAGACCAACGCGCGGTCATTCGTACAATATTTTCGAGAACAGAATCCGGTATCGCACGGTTCAGCCCGCGTAGGCGGGCCTGGCGCCCGTAGCCCGCAGCTTCAGCCGCCGGGCGGACGAGTGGATAGCGGAATACGTATTCAAAAACGATTATTGACTTCACTGCAAAAAGCAACCACGAAGGTCACCAAGGGACACAAAGGACATGCGCTTCATGGTTCTTCCCCTTCGCGCGCTTCGGGTCCTTGGTGGATAAGCCTTTTTGCAGTGGACTCATTATTGCCGGGGCGCGCAACGGGACGCCAGGGCACTGCGGGCTAAAGCCCTTGCTGAGCAAGTGCAAGCCCCGTTGGGGTTGCTGATGCCGAGGCGCAGTCAGCGTCCACGACATGTCCGCCGATGCGCGTTGAGCGTTGCGCCTGACACAACGAACGCTCGAACATCGCCCACGACACCCCAAAAAAGTGACGGTTGCTGTCACAACCTTCTGGTATGCTGCTGATGAGCCCGGCATCAGATCATCGAGGAGTGTGTGACAATGGCAACCTTCACACCCACTGGTCATTCTGCGACGCTGAAGCACCGACTGATACAGACGCTGCTGATCGCACCCGAAGGTCCGATCATTGTCGTCCTGCTGGCTATCAACGCCATCGCCCCATCGATCTGGATCGGAGCGGGAATTATGCTGCTGGTGGTGACCTTTACCAGCCGCATAATGGCGCTCTACCTGACCAGTCGCGCTCTCATCAATGCACGATGGGATACTGCCGATGCGCTGGCGGCGGTAGCATCCGCGCTGCATCCCTGGTCGCCGGATGCCCTGGCATTGCGCGGCGCCATTGCGCTGGCGCGCGGCAAAAGCGCGCTTGCCGTGCGTCTGTTGCAACGCGCGCAGCGGCTGGCGCCAAACCGATCGTCAATTGCCGCAGCTTTGAGCGGCGCCCTGCTCGAACAGGGAGAGGCACAGGCTGCCGAAACCGCTGCACGTCGGGCGCTGGAGATGGAACCTGGGAGTGCCACAGCGCGTCTCTACTTGGCGCAGGCGCTGGCTGCCGTCGGAGCGCAGGCTGAACTGATCGAAGAGCAACTGCGCGCAGGGCTGGCGCACCAACCAGAACCGGACGCCGAGGTGTCACTGCGCTGTGCACTCGCACAGCACCTGGCGCAGGAAGGAAGATGGGCAGAAGCGGCGCTGGCGCTCAGCGCCGCGCGTGCGGTACTGCCCCATTGCAGCGCCGCTCAATGCTCAATTGTGATCCAGCGTATCGCGGACATTGACAGAGCAATACGTTCAGGGCGCGAAGGCTACGCCGCCTGACCGTCGTGCGCAGGCGATTGTATGTTCACGATCTCAAGGCATCGTCACTATCGCTGTGGCGCGCCACTGCCTGACCGTCGTGCTCGTGTGATTGCTCACCGACTTCTTCACGGCGCACAACGGGTGCAACGCCGTTGCGCCGCATCTGCTCCAGACCATCCATAAAGACCTTGATCGTATCGACCGGCAGAGGAAAGATGATAGTGCTGTTCTTTTCGACGGCGATCTCGGTCAGCGTTTGCAGATAGCGCAACTGAAGCGTCACCGGCTCGCTGGCGATCACGGTGGCTGCTTCGGCAAGCATGCGCGACGCAGCCAGTTCGCCGTCGGCGTGGATGATCTTGGCGCGCTTTTCACGCTCGGCTTCCGCCTGCTTCGCCATCGCGCGCTGCATCCCTTGCGGCAACTCGACATCCTTCACTTCGACAATCGTGACCTTGACGCCCCACGGTTCGGTCTGTTCATCGATAATCCGTTGCAACCGTTCGTTGATCGCTTCGCGGCGCGCCAGCAGTTCGTCGAGTTCGACCTGCCCGACCACGCTACGCAGCGTCGTCTGCGCAATCTGCATGGTCGCCCGAATGTAATCCATCACCTTCACAATCGCCTTTTCGGGGTCAACAACCATGAAATAGAGCACGGCATTGACCTTGATCGTCACGTTATCGAGCGTAATGACTTCCTGCGGCGGCACGTCCATCGTAATGACGCGCTGATCGACCCGCACCATCCGCTCGATGATCGGGATCAGGAAGAACAACCCCGGTCCGCGCGCGCCAACCAATCGGCCCAGGCGAAAGACGACACCGCGCTCGTACTCTGGCACAATCTTGACTGCGGAAAAGCCGATCATTAGAATGGCGAACAAAAGAACGCCAAGACACAAGAATAACGCTCCAGAACCCATGACTTGCTCCTTTGCCTAGACGACGCGCCCTTCGGAGGGGGATTGCGCTTCGCGCGCCGTTGACTCCTCACTGCCAAGCGGTCGCACGATCAACTGAAGATTGTGTACCGCAACCACGCGCACCCAATCGCCCACTTCCACCGGATCAGTCTCGCTGATCGCCTGCCACAACGCACCTTCGACGAACACCATACCGCGAGGGTCAAGCCGTTGCCGCACCTGCGCCAGGCGCCCGACGAGCGCTTCGACGCCGGTAGCGGCTGGGCGCTTGCGGCTGCGCAGGGCAAGCGCCAATCCCAGCGCAGCGGTTGCCGCGATCCCGCCAATGACGATCAGCAGCGCCCACCAGGCGACACCGGCGCCGGGCGCCTGCGTCGCATCGATCAGATTTCCTCCGCCAATGCCGAGCATCACCAGACCTGTAATCATCAAACCGCCATGAGTTGGCGCCACAAACTCGGCGCCGATCAACACCAGACCGAGGATGACCAGCGTCATTGCCCACCATAGCACAGGAAGCGCCAGGAATCCGGCAGCCGCGCCAAGTAGCAGCAGCAACCCGGCGCCGGCGAATAATCCAACCCCTGGCGTACTCAACTCCAGATAGATCGCCATCGACCCCAGTACCAGCAGCGCAAACGCAACGGTTGGATCGGCAAGCGCCAGGCGCAGGCTCTCGAAAAGAGTCGGCTCGATCAGCGTCGGCGTGCGCCCGATCGACGAAATGCGCACCGTTCGGCCATCGTCGAGCGTCACAATCCGCCCATCGATCAATGTCAGCAATTCGCGCAGATCGGCGGCAACCAGATCGATGGCCGGCGGCTCGAGGCTAACCGCCTGCTGATTGTTGAGAATGACCCCTTCACGAACCGCACGATCGATCCATTCCGCATTCCGCCCGCGGGTTTCATTCCACTTGCGCATCTGCGCACTGACATTATCGAGGAGGAGGTCGCGTGTTTGCTGGCTGAGCGTTTCGTCCACCTGCGCCAGCGGGAACGGACTGCCAAAGCTGGTATCGGGTGCAAGGGCGCTGATATGCGCTGAAGTGACGAACAGGGCGCCTGCGGGGCCGGCCTGCGTACCGCGAGGGGTGATAAAGACCACCACCGGCACCCGCGCCTGAGCGATTTCCGCTGCGAAGACGCGCACCTCGCGAAGCACGCCGCCGGTGCTGCTATACGAAATAATCAAGGCATCGGCGCTCGACGCTTCCGCAATCTGCACTGCCCGCCGCAGATAATCAAGCGTTGGCGCGGTGACAATACCGCTGACTTCGACCAGATAGAGCGGTCCGCCGCTCTGTTGCGCTCGCGCGCCTCTGGCGGGCCAGATGAGAAGAAGCAGCACTATCGCCAGCGCCGCAATGAGTATGCTGCTGCGCTGATGAGAGGAGCAGTTTGCAGGCATCGTGGTGCGCCTCGTTTCCAGGCTGACAGTTGATACACAGCACGCATACACATGATACCGCGATCCGCCATTGCGTGCCAGTAGCGCCAACCGTCACGATGCACGCTCGACGATACGTTTGACGCGGCGCTCGAAATCGGCTCGCAACAGCATGATATTACGATTGCAGGTCAGGCAACGGATGCCGATCTCCGCGCCGATCCGCACGACTTGCCATGTATCTCCGCCACACGGGTGCGGCTTACGCATCTGAATGACATCGCCAACACGAATGTCGAGCGGTGGTTTCGACATGCTTGTCACCACCCAGGGTCAGCGCCATCGGTCATGTTACGCGCGCGCTCCCACAGAACCAGTTTTTCCTCGACGCTCAGCGTGTTAAGATCGCGCCCATCAAGCAGCGTTTCGAGCCGCGCGAAGCGTTGTCGAAAGCGCGCAACCGCCGCGCGCAGCGCACTCTCCGCATCCACATTGAGCCGCCATCCCAACCGGGCAACCGCCAGCAGCACATCGCCCAATTCCGACTCCGCCTGCGCCGGATCGGTTGCAGCGGCGCGCAATTCGGCGATTTCTTCCTCCAACGACTGCCAGGCGTGGTCAATCTCCAACGCATCGAACCCGGCTCTGGCCGCCTTCGACGTCACTTTCTGCGCCGCCGCCAGCGCGGGCAACGACGGCGGAACACCGTCGAGTGCGCTCTGGCGCGCCACTCCCTTGGCGACATGCTCGGCATGCTTGATCGTCTCCCAGTTGCGCAATACCTCATCGCTTGCCTGCACATCCAGAGCGCCAAAGACGTGGGGATGGCGGCGAATCAGTTTGCGTGCGACCGCACTGAACACGTCGCCAGCATCGAAACGCTCCGCCTGACGCGCCATTTCGCTCAGCATCAGCACGTTGAGCAGCAGATCGCCCAGTTCTTCGAGCAGCGCCTCGTCGTTGCCAGCATCGAGCGCTTCCAATGTCTCGTGCACCTCCTCAAGCAACGCTGCACGCAACGATTGCGGCGTCTGCTCGCGATCCCAGGGGCACCCGCCAGGTCCAAGCAACCGCGCGACGATACATGCCACGCCCTCCGCTCCACGCACGTCGGCGAGCGGCGTCAGCGGCGGAACGAAGAGACTCGTCAGATGGTCGAAGTCGCTGCGATGGTCGAGGGTGTGGAGCGGCAGTTCGACAACGGATTCTTCGCCAGCGACCCCGGCGGCATGCGTGAGCATTACCGGATGGTCAGCCGGATAACGTTCCATCAGCGACAGTTTGACGTGCGACGCAACCGACCGGCTGTAAACCTGGCAGATCAGCGCAGGGCGCGTTGGCGTCAGCGGAAATGGCAGCAGCGGCGGCGTGTAGGTCAAGCCGTGGAGCGACGCCCACGACGGCGTATCATCGGGAACCGCCGCTTCATCGACCACCAGATCGAACGCATCGAGCAGTTGCAGACCGTGTTCCAGCGGATCCACGCCGAGCAGTGCACAGACCGGCTCGACGAAACTGACGCCGGGGATGATCCGCACCGGCGCCCCCTGCGCGCGCGCGCGGCGCAGCAGATGGCGCGACGTGGCTTCCGCCGTCAGCGGGTCGCCCGGCGTTGCATACACCACCGGCTCACCGTCGCGCGCGCGCGCGAGCAGTTCTTCGGCGATCCGCTCATACACCTCGTCGAAACGTTCCGCCCGATCATACAGGTCGTCGAATGCGCGAATGACGACCGACGACGGCAGCGCAGCGACCGTCGGATGCACTGCGGTGCGCAGATAGAGCACGGGCGTTGTGGAAATGACCTCCCACGCCGCGCGCGTGATCATCCCCGGATCGCCGGGACCAAGACCCACAAGCGTGATCATGGCGCTGGAGTCGGCAACGGAGCAATCGTCGGCAACGGTTCAGGCGTCGGCGTCGGGAAGACCGGCTCGACCAGACGCTGCTCCTGGATCGCCTTCTGTTTTTCACTCTGCAACAGACTTTCGAGCGCACTCTGCTGCTCAAACGGCAGCTCCTGCGCCACCCGCTGCTCGATGACCGCCGACGCGTTGGCAGGATCGAGCGCCGGCGCCTCCCCGCGCGAAACCAGACGGATCACGTGCCAGCCAAACTGCGTCTGCACCGGTGTCTTTGTCGTCTCACCCGGTTGCAGGTCCTCGAACATAGCTTTGTCGAATTCGGGAACAAACTGCCCGCGCTGGATATTTTCGTAGACGCCGCCGTTACTCGCCGAACCGGGGTCCTGCGACAGTTCCTTTGCCAGATCGGCAAAATCCTCGCCCTTGTCGAGGCGCTCAATCACCTGCTTCGCCTCGTCTTCCGTTGCTACCAGAATATGCGCCACTGTCGCCACATCGACCATGCGCTGCGTATCTGCCATCACTTCGTCGGAGATGCGCTGGCGAACATCCGCTTCGGAGACCAGCGTCTCGCCAAGTTTCTGGCGCGCCAGAAAGTAGGTGACGAACAGACGAAACTCCGGCGACGACTCGCCTGGCAGTCCGAGTTGCTCCTGGATGGCCTGTTCGAGCGCCATGCCGCTTCCCATCTGGATCTGCTGGCGAAACCGCTCGATCTGCTCATTCACCTCGGCGTCGCTGACGGTAATGCCGCGCTGCCGCGCTAACCCGAGGGTCAACTGCTGATCGATGAATTGCGACACCAGTTCTTGCTCGATCTCAAGACGCGATGGTAACGGGAAACCCATCCCCGCTTGTTGTTGAAACCCTTTTTCGATGCGACTGATACGCTGGTCGAGGTCCTGGCGCGTAAGCGTCACATTATCGACCCTGGCGACAGTCTGCGTTCCGGCGCCGCATGCAACAAGCGCCAGCGCGACCAGGATTGCAGCAATGGCATGTTTGAGGTTCACAAAAGGTCCTTTCACCAATGGTTGCCCAACCGGAGAAAAACGGCTTACGTATCGGCATTCAACGAGAGCACCGCCATAAACGCTTCCTGCGGTATCTCGACGCTACCGACCATTTTCATGCGCTTTTTGCCTTCTTTTTGCTTTTCAAGCAGTTTACGCTTACGGGTTACATCGCCGCCGTAGCACTTGGCGAGCACATCTTTGCGCATTGCCCGAATGGTTTCACGGGCGATCACCTTGCTGCCAATCGCCGCCTGAATCGGCACCTCGAACATCTGGCGCGGGATCAGTTTGCGCAGCCGCTCGACCAGCGCACGCCCCTGTGCATAGGCAAAATCACGGTGGACGATAAGCGAAAGCGCATCAACCGGTTGACCGTTCACCAGAATGTCGAGTTTCACCAGATCGGCGGGCTGATACCCGGCAAGGGTGTAGTCGAGCGATGCATACCCCTGCGTGCGCGACTTGAGCTGGTCGTAGAAATCGACCACAATCTCGGAGAGCGGGATTTTGTACTTGAGCGCTACCCGCTGCGGATCGAGATGTTCCATCGTCTCGAAAACGCCGCGCTTGCCAGTGACCAGTTCCATGATCGCGCCGATATAGCGCGTTGGCGTGATGATCGTGATCAGCATGATCGGCTCTTCGATCGACTCGATCCGCCCGGCGTCCGGCATATCCGCCGGATTATCGACGGTGATCACGTCGCCGTTCGAGAGCAATACCTGATACTCGACGCTTGGCGCAGTAATCAGGAGATCAAGACCATATTCGCGCTCAAGACGTTCGCGCACAATCTCCATGTGGAGCAACCCCAGAAAGCCGCAGCGGAAGCCAAAACCGAGCGCCGCCGATTTTTCGGGCACGAACGACAGCGCCGCATCGTTGAGTTTCAATTTCTCGAGCGCGTCGCGCAAATCAGTGTAGGCATTCGTATCGACCGGATAGAGACCGGCGAAGACCATAGGCTTGGCGGGGCGGTAGCCGGGGAGCGCGATCTCGGCGGGCATGCTGGCAAGGGTGATGGTATCGCCCACCTGGCATTCGCCGATCTGCTTGAGTCCAGTGGCGACATACCCGACCTCGCCGGTGTCGAGGATGTCGAGCGGCGTCATCTGTGGACGAAACGCACCAACTTCGAGGGCGTCCGCCTCGGCGCCGGTGCCGAGCATGCGCACGCGCGCACCGGCGTGAAGCGCCCCATCGACGACGCGCACATAGGCAATGACACCTTTGTACGGATCATAGTGACTGTCGAAGATCAGCGCGCGCAGCGGACGGTCATGCTGGCCGTGCGGCGGCGGAATACGCTCGACAATCGCTTCGAGCAGTTCATCGATCCCGATCCCCTGCTTGGCGGAGACGCGCAGCACATCTTCAGCCGGCAGACCCAGCACCTGCTCGATCTCCATCGCCACGTGGTCGGGATCGGCGCCGGGCAGATCGATTTTGTTGAGCACCGGGATGATCGTCAGGTCATTCTCCAGCGCCAGATAGACGTTCGCCAGCGTTTGCGCCTCGATGCCCTGTGATGCGTCGACCACCAGAATGGCGCCTTCGCCAGCGGCGAGCGCGCGCCCGACTTCAAAACCAAAATCGACGTGACCGGGCGTGTCGATCAGATTGAACTGGTATGTCTGGCCGTCGCGCGCGACGTACTGCATGCGCACGGCTTTGCTCTTGATCGTGATGCCGCGTTCGCGCTCGAGGTCCATTGCATCGAGCAACTGTTCACGGCGCTCCCGTTCGCTGATCGTCCCCGTCATTTCGAGCAGACGGTCGGACAGGGTCGTTTTTCCGTGGTCGATATGGGCAATGATTGAGAAGTTTCGGATATGCTGCTGATCGGCCATGCTGAATTTCCAGGAGACGCTGCGCACTACTCCAACAGGATGGAAGTATAGCAGATGCAGTGGTGTGCCGCAACGAAAGTTGACAGGCGCCGTCATGATCGAGATAATCGGCGCCGATGCGGATTTCGACTCTTAGCGCACCTCCTGGCACGGATGCGACGTTGCTGCTGACAACGCTGCGCGATGGCGCACTCTGGCGCATGCTGGCGCTCTTCGCGCTGCTGCTGACGCTGGCGGCGCAACTGCCGCTGCACTACGCCATCGATGTGGGACGCGAGGACGGACCCGGCAGCGACCTGCCGCTGGTGCGCGGGATGTTCCCCGTCGAAGAGGCGCCCAATGGTCCGTTTCGCTGGACGACTGACCACGCAATCGTGCGGCTTCCCGGTATCGGGCAGCGTCCGCTGGCGCTAACCATGCGCGTGCTGGCAGTAAACGATGAAGTGGCAACCCGTGGTGCGCGCGAACTGGAACTCTGGTCGTCCGGTCAACGTCTGACCTCGCTGCCAGTGCGTCAATCCGGCGCGATCTATCGCCTGCTGATCCCGCCTCCTGCCGATCAGACCGGCGATTACCAGATTGCAATCCGCAGCGCCACTGTAATCCCAACCGGTGATGAGCGCGCCCTGGGCACGCCGCTAACGACCGTAACGCTCTTCGCGCAGGCAGGACCGGCGCTGCCGCCGTGGCGTTCGACCCTCGGCTGGCTCGGCGCGGCGTTGGTGCTGTGGGCAACGCTGCGCCGGGCTGGCTTTGAGCGGGGTGTCATCCAGGCAATCATGCTCCCGCTGCTGGCGCTGGCTGGGATTGGCGCGTGGCTCGATCCGCCGCGTTTCGCCTTCGGCGTGCTACCCGCCCTGATCGCCCTGATCATCGGATGGGCGCTGGTGATGCTGTTGTGCGCCGCGCCGGAGACGCTGCGGCTCGCCGGGCTGGCGCTGATGGTGATCATGGCGGCGTTGTGGTTGATTGACTGGCGCGGACCCGCGGTTGACCTCGGATGGGCAAGCGTCCATCTGCGCGCGGTCGCCGGACTGGCAGGGCTGGCGTTCCTGACTGCCGCTGCGATTCGCCCGGCGCTGGCACGAACCGCGGCGCGCCTGGGCATTGAGGTCCCGGCGGCGCACTGGCGCTGGCTGCTGCTGATCGTGATTATCGTTTTTGCAACTCGCTACGGCGGGAAAATCTACCCCGACTCGATGCCCGGCGATATTGGGTTCCACGCCAACCGCTTCGTCGATGCAACGTTCGGCAGGGTGCTGCTGGTATCGCGCAATCGCGGAGTCGATTTTCCCTATCCGCCTGCTTTCTATCTCGTTCTCGCACCGTTTACGCTGCTCGACATTGATCGGCGCGCGTTGCTCCACCTTGGCGCGGCGCTGCTCGACGCCTTCAGTCCGCTCCTGGTCTATGCGCTGGCGATGGCGCTGCGCCGGAATGCCGGCGCTTCATCACACCGCGCGGTAGACCGCTCGTTCCCGCTGCCGCTGGTCGCAGCGGCGCTCTATGGGCTGGTGCCCGCCGGTTACCTGACGACCTGGTGGAATTTCAGCACCCACATTTTTGCCCAGTTTGCGCATCTGCTGCTGATCACGATCCTGGTCGTCACCTGGAATCTCACTGCCTCCCCGCCAGAAGACGCCGTAGCAAAACCCTTTTCGCTGCAACCCTGGAAACGACGCGCTCTCCTGTTCGTGGCGCTGGTCATGGCACAACTCCTTGTGTACCTGGGGCACTTTGGGTTCTGGATGAACATGTCGCTGCTGGGAGGCTTTGCGCTTGCCACGTTAATCGTCCTGGCGCTGCGTCGACGACGTGCCGCCCTTCAGTCGCTCACGTTCTACGGCGTCGCATTCGTTACGGCGCAAATCGTTGCAGTGCTCTTCTTCTATAGCGCTTACGCGGGCATGTTTGTGCAACAACTGGCAGCGACGACGACCGGCGGATTGACCGGGCTGGCAGGGCGTGAGCCGGCGCCATTCGAGGCGCTATGGCGCACACTGTGGGACGCAGGGTTCCGGCAACACTACGGCTTTTTTCCGCTGGCGCCGCTCCTGGCAGGCATCGCCTGGCTGATGAACGGCGCAGCGGTGCAATCAGACCACTACCGCGCTCCTGCCATCATTCTGGCGGCGGGAACGGTCATCGTCGCCTGCGGGTTCGCGGCGTTGCCATTCTTCAGTGGTTCGACCCTCTCGACGCGCTGGTTGATGTTCTCCGCCTGGCTGGTCGCTGTCTGCGCAGCGGCGGGTGCAGCAGCGCTCTGGCGACAGGGATGGGCAGGGCGGCTCACAACACTGGCTGCGGGCGGCTATGTCGCCTGGGTGACCGCCAGTATGTGGCTGGCTGCGCTGCTGTGGCGCGTGCGCCCGCCGGAGCCGTTTTAGTGCCTATCCGTTGGGCAGGCGAAGGCAATGCCTTCGCCTGCCCGGTCGCACTTCAGTCAGCGATTTTTCGGATAGGCTCTTAGCGCCAATACCCTGTCCCGCTGTCCGGTTTTCCCCCATCCCCCTGCTCCCACCAGGGGAGCAGGGGGATGGGGGCGCAGCAGCGCTGCATTTCAACCGCGTCCCAACTCTTTGCACCCTGGCGTCCTGGCGTTGTTCCAAAAATGCGAAGGCGCAAAGGCGCAGCGGAGCGGGATGCTCGCCGTCAGTCTTCCCCCTCACCCCCCTCTCCCACGAGCAGTGCGTGGGGAGCAGGGGGCGTTGGGCGGGGCTTTCACTTACGGTGCGCACGGTCGAACCGCGTCCTCAGCAAGGGCTTCAGCCCGCCGCACTACGACGTTGCGTGAAGAAGAGCGTCGGCGTCGGAACACTGAAGTAGAAGTAGTGGTATACTGGATCGTACTACTCCGCCCGCTTTCCTGAACGCCGGAATGATCTTCAGCGACAAAGGGGACGCGCATGAAACGAATTGTGAGCATCAGTCTTGGTTCCGCGCGGCGCGATTATCAGTTCGTTGCAACCGTCCTGGGACAACCGATTGAAGTGCGGCGCATTGGCGCCAATGGCGATACGGCGCTTGCCGCATCGCTGGTGCGCGACTTTGATGGCAAAGTAGATGTCATTGGGCTGGGGGGATTGACGCCGGTGTTCCATGTGGGCGCGGCGCGCTACCCTCATCACGAAGCACTAACAATTGCGCGCCAGGCGCGTCGCACGCCGGTCGTCGCCGGCAACCTCATTAAGCAAACCCTCGACCGCTGGTGCGTCCAGCAGGCGAACCAGGCGCGACGCGGCATGTTCAACTACCGCCGCATCCTGGTGACGAGCGGTATCGACCGTTACGCCCTGGCGCAGGCGCTGGCGCAGTACGACGCAGAGTTGCGCTTCGCCGATCCGGTCGTTCACAGCGGATTGCCATTCCTGCCGCTGCCGCGTTCCATCCCGCAACTCGACATGTATGCCGCAACGACGCTGCCGATCGCGGCGCTCCTGCCTTACCGCGTCCTCCACCCGGTGGCGCTGGGCAGCGAAGGGCACGATGCGCGCGCCGAAAAACATTTCGCCTGGGCGGACGTTATCGCCGGCGATTTCGCCTATATCCGGCGTTTCGCGCCGCGCGACCTGAAGCACAAGGTCATCGTCACCGATGATCCGTCGCCTGAGGAGATTGAAGACCTGCGCGCGCGCGGCGTGCGCACGCTCGTCACCCTCTCGCCGCGACTGGCAGGCGGCGACGCCTTGCGCCGCCCCTTCGTCTCCGCCGATGTGCTCGAAGCCATCGTTGTGGCAATCCTGGAGTCGGGTCCGACCCCGACCGAGGGCGAGATTATCAATTTTATCGATGAAGCGGAGTGGGGTCCGGAGGTGATAACGCTGAGCGACGAGGCGGAGAAGCCGCGATTTGCCTTCGTCATCCATCCATTGTCGCCGAAGTACATCGCCAATCACCCGCGGTTCCGCTTCACGCGCTACCTGCCCGAGCGCCTGGTCGAGCGGGTGGCAGCGCACTTCCCGCCGATGTACATCTCGAAGATGCGCGGCATCCGCTCACAGGCGACCGGCGAGGAGATCGAAGGATTGCTGTTCACGCTGGGCGCAACGCCGCGCGAGTTGATGCGTCACGACACATCGTTCACCTATCGTCGTCTGATCAAATGCGCCCGTATGGCAGAACGTATGGGGGCAAAAATCATGGGGCTTGGCGCGTTTACGTCGGTCGTCGGCGATGCAGGCATTACCGTCGCGCAGAAAAGCGACATCGGCATTACGTCGGGCAACTCGCTGACCGTGGCGGCGACGCTCGAAGCCGCCAAACAGGCGGTCATCAAAATGGGCGCAACCGATCTGACACGCGGCAAAGCGATGGTCGTCGGCGCAACCGGTTCGATTGGCTCGGTCTGCGCCCGCCTGCTCGCGCAGGCGATCGGCGATGTGGTGCTGGTGGCGCCGCGGGTCGAACGTTTGCTGACGCTCAAGAAGCAGATCGAGGCGGAAACGCCTGGCGCCCGGGTGACGGCGGCGACCAGCGCCGATCCGTATCTGGCGGAATGCGATCTGATCGTCACCACTACATCAGCCCTGAGCGGCCGGGTGATCAATGTCGATACACTCAAGCCCGGCGCAGTCGTTTGCGATGTGGCTCGCCCGCCCGATGTCAAAAAAGAGGACGCTGCTCGCCGTCCCGACGTGCTGGTGATCGAGTCGGGCGAAATCCTGCTCCCCGGCGAACCCGATTTTGGCTTCGACATTGGATTGCCGCCGGGCACGGCTTATGCCTGCCTCTCCGAGACGGCGCTGCTCACCATGGAGCATATGTATGGCGATTATACCCTTGGCCGGAATATCGACATCGAGAAGGTCAAGGAGATGTATCGCCTGATGAAGAAACACGGTCTTCAGCTTGCCGGTCTGCGTTCGTTCGATGAGTATGTCACCGACGAGATGATCGCAGAAAAACGGCGCCTGGCGGATGAGCGGCGTCGCCAGCTTGGGATGCCGGTCACTGCATCAGTGTGAACCATGCCGCTCGCGCCTGCCATCGAAGCCGATATCGCCGCGCTTGCGGCGCGCTACGGCGCTCCAAGACGCATTACTGCCGCACTCGACGGCAAGCCCTTCAATCCGGTCACGCAGTCCGACCGCTACGGCGAGGTGTGTATGGTCGTGCGGCGGCGCAACGGGCGCTTGCTTACGGCGATCAAGACGTTCTATCCTGCCGGGTGTTTCCGGTTACTGACCGGCGGCGTGGCGCATGGCGAGACGATCGAGGCGGCGTTGAACCGCGAGGTCGAGGAGGAGACCGGATTGCAGACGGTTATCTGGCGTTTCCTGGCGGTTGTCGAGTATCACCCGTATGCGTTCGCCACGTTCGCCTTCCTGCTCGATGAGTGCGGCGGCAAACTCGGATCATGCGACCCGCACGAACGGATCGGCGCATTCCGCAACATCGATGTGAGCGAATTGCCGACGCTGGCGACGACGCTGGAAGCCGCGCCGGATCGGAACGACCACGAGATTGACGGAAACTGGCGCGATTGGGGACGCTTCCGCGCCATCGTCCATCGGGTGGTGTATGACGCCCTGACCGATGGCGCAGCCGACAGTACGCCCGGATAGACGCAGCACGCGCGACGGGCGCCGCCCCGCAGCGGGGCGAATGGTTATTCGCCAGAGGGGAGGGGCGAATGAGTATTCGCCCCCACAGCAGCGCAGCATGCGCTACGTTCTGTTGCGTCCTTGCGCGGATAGCGTTTTGAGCCTGTCAAAGCCAAAGCCGGGTAGATCACTATGAGAACTGCTCTCGAACTCACACCCCACATCCCCTGGCTGCGTCGCGTGGCATTGAGTCTGACCTTCGCCGTTGCGGCTGGGCTGCTCGTCTTTATCGTGGCGCGCGGCGTTTCCGGGGCGTTGCTCTTTATCGAACATCAGGAACTGATCCGTTCGGCGGCAACGACGTTGCGCAACGGCATCGAAGGATTGCCGACCAACGACCTGCGTGCGGTGCGGTTGCGCGCAGAGCAGAGCGAATATGCTCATATGCGCATTGGGTTGATACTGGCATTCGTCACGGCGGCGCTCACAGCAGCCGGCAGCTTTCTGTGGCTCGAACAACGCGCCATGTCGAAAGACCGCTAGCCATGCCCCATACACCTCTCCACGCTGCCAGACGCCTGCACTGCGACGAGACACACGGACACGCGACCTGGACATCGCCGGCAGGTGAGACGCGCGAGATCGCCAGCATCAGTGATACGCTCGACGCCGTTGCCGGACTGGAGCGCGGCTTTGATGCCGACATCGTCGGCTTGGCGCTCCACGCGCTGATCCTGACGCTGCGCACACGGCGCGGCTACCCGCTGGACTTCGCGCGCGGCGCAGTAATCCAGGCGGCTGAAACGCTGCGTGGCGTCATCCCTCCACCACACGCGCCGATCCTCGACCAGGCGCTCGCCATTGCCGATGGCGCCTTGTTGAACGGCGATGACGACGTACCGGCGTTGGTCGCCTTCACCGCCGATGCCATTGCGCGCCTTGATCGCGCTGCGGAACGGTGTGGACGGCGTGCGACGGCGTTGATCGACGAGAACGACCGTCTGCTGATCATCGGCGATGGCGCGGCGCTCCGCTGGATGGTGCAGACTGCCGCTGTCCCGAGGACGAGGGCGAGGATTGCCGGGGAAGCGACCATCTGCATGGTTGCCGACGCATTCGCCGCGATGAACGGCGACATGGCGGGCGTACATCCTGAAGCGGTCGATGTAATTGCTCTTGCGCGCGCGCGAGGCGTGCCGGTCTACGCCCTGGCGCCCAACGGACCGACCGCCGCAGCGCTGACCGGCGCGCGCATCCCGGCGCACCTTCTCAACGCCATCGTGACCGACCGCGGCGTCTACCGACCCGAACGAATTGCCACATACCAGCATCTCTCGACGTGATGCCGCCTGGCGCGCCCAACGCTTCATCTCATCGAAGGTTTCCGCAGGCCGTCGGCGGTCACATCACATCGCCGATACTTCAGCATCGGAACGATCGCGCGACGAGCGCCGCCATACTCTCCCTGCGGCGAAGCCGCATACCTCGGCCCCGCCCCGCGTCAGCGGGGCCTCCCTGTCCATAAGAGAGCAATCAACCACAACCTGGACCATCAAGGACGTAGAGCAGCGGACGTTGGCTTCGACAGGCTCAGCCAACGTCCGCCGCAAGACGGTCCACACGGGCAAGTAGTGGGCAACATCTGGTTGTTCGCTTTATGAGCAAGGGCTTCAGCCCGCAGCCCCTCCCCCGGCGGGTCCGCGCACCTCGCGCCAGACCCGCGTCAGCGGGGCTTTCACGTCTCCAGCCCGCAGCGTTACAGACGACAGACACACGCTCAAAACTTCCCTTGACACCCCGCCACCGACGTGGTATCATTGTAATTCGCAATTTGCAAACGCCGGAGCGGACGAAGGAGGAACTCACCGGCATTCAATGCGTTATTCAGACGCATCTCCAGATCAGACCCATCAGACGCACGAACACAACCCACGGTCTCTGCCTCCAAGGAAGACAATGCCGTGAGTTTGTGTTTGTGTTTTCGGTTTTCTACCGCCCAAACAATCTGGATTCGGCAATCAGGCGCCAGTGATCGATGATCCTTAGCGTCAGGGCCAGGGTGCGTCTACCACTGCCCGTACACGAAAAGGCAACCGAATCTCTGGCGGCTGGCAAGCAAGAGCGAGGTGCCAATGCCCCCGTTGACTGAAAGTGTTGTGCTTCAGCCACTGATCATGCCGCATGATATCGGCGTCGACAGCCTGCATCGCGGCAAGATCGAGCGTTATTCGTTCGCACGTATTTCAGACGCTATCGAGTTGCCCAAACTGATCGAGACGCAGTTGAGCAGTTTCGAATGGTTCCGTAGAGAAGGATTGCGCGAACTGTTCGAAGAAATTTCGCCGATCACCGATTTTACTGGCAAAAATATGGAACTGCGTTTCCTCGATTATCACTTCGGGGAACCGCGTTATAACGAGCACGAGTGCCGCGAACGGGGGATCACCTATTCGGCGCCGATTCGGGTCAATGTACAGTTGCGCATCCTGAGCACCGGCGAATTGAAAGAAAGCGAAATTTTCCTGGGAGATTTTCCATTGATGACGGATAACGGCACGTTCGTCATCAACGGCGCCGAGCGTGTGGTGGTCTCGCAACTGATCCGCTCGCCCGGGGTCTACTTCAAGGAAGAGAAGGATCCCACCTCCGGGCGCAGTCTGCACTCGGCAAAGTTAATCCCGAGCCGCGGCGCATGGCTCGAGTTCGAGACCAACAAGCGCGACGTGATTTCGGTCAAGGTTGATCGCAAACGCAAGATTCCGGTCACAATTCTGCTGCGCGCCATTCTTGGCTGGAAGGCGGAACCCGATGGCAGCGGGCAGTGGGCGCCGGATAACGAACTCGACATGCGCGGGCGCGATGAAGATGTGCTGGAACTGTTCACACATGTGGACACCGGTGAACATCAGTACATCCGCGTGACGCTCGACAAAGAGCCGGCGCGGCACGCCAAAGAGGCGCTCCTGGAGCTGTACAAGCGCCTGCGCCCCGGCGACCCGCCAACGCTCGATAATGCGCGCAATCTGATCGAGGCGCTGCTCTTCAATCCGCGGCGCTATGATCTGTCACGCGTTGGGCGCTACAAACTGAACAAGAACCTGTGGGAGAAGGATACCCGCTCCGAAGTGCGCAGTCAGGCGCCGGATCTGAAAGTGCGCGTGCTTCGCCCCGACGACATTTTCAAGATTGTTGAGCGGATCATTCAACTCAACAACGACACGCCCGGTCTGCGCGCCGATGATATCGATCACCTCGGCAACCGCCGTGTGCGAACCGTCGGCGAATTGATCCAGCAACAGTTCCGCGTCGGACTCCTGCGCATGGAGCGGGTGATCAAGGAGCGTATGTCGCTGCAAGACCCGGAGACGGCAACGCCTAACGCGCTGATTAACATTCGCCCGGTCGTCGCTGCCATGCGCGAGTTCTTCGGCGGCGCGCAACTCTCGCAGTTTATGGATCAGACCAACCCGCTGGCGGAATTGACCCATAAGCGCCGCCTCTCCGCCCTCGGTCCCGGCGGTCTCAGCCGCGACCGCGCCGGCTTTGAGGTGCGCGACGTGCATCACTCGCACTATGGGCGCATCTGCCCGGTGGAAACGCCGGAAGGACCGAACATCGGTCTGATTGGAACAATGTCCACCTATGCGCAGGTCAACGAGATGGGATTCCTGGAGACGCCCTATCGCAAGGTGTACCGCGAGGTGCCGAACGCGAGCGAGTGGGAGCGCCAGGGGCTGCTGCTGCGCGATGTGCGCGACCTGCGCACCGGCGAGTTGATCGCAGTGCGCGGGACGCGCGTCGATGCGGCTGTGGCGCGCCGCATTGCGATCTCGTTGCTGCGCGGGCAGATTCTGCGCGAGGATGTGGTCGATCCGAAGACCGGCGCGATCATAGCCAGCGCCGGACAGGAGATCAACCGCGCCCTCGCGGAACGGATCGTCGAAACACCGTTGCAAACGATCAGGATCCGTCCGGTGGTATCGCAGGAGGTCGATTATCTCTCCGCCGATGAAGAGGATAAATTCGTCATCGTGCAGGCAAATGCGCCGCTCGACGAGCACAATCGCTTCCTGGAAGGCACCGTGTCGGTGCGCCATGCGGGAGACTTCGACGATGTGTCGATTGAGCGCGTCGATTACATGGATGTGTCGCCCAAGCAGGTGGTGAGCGTCTCAACGGCGCTGATCCCCTTCCTGGAGCACGACGACGCCAACCGCGCGTTGATGGGGTCGAATATGCAACGCCAGGCGGTGCCGCTCCTCCGCCCCGATGCGCCCATCGTCGGCACCGGCATGGAGTATGTGGCGGCGCGCGACAGCGGGCAGGTGGTGGTCGCTAAAGCCGATGGCGTGGTGCTCTCGGCGACCGGCGATGAGATTGTCATCCTCGAGGATGATGGCAATGAACGCATCTACCGGCTGCGCAAGTTTATGCGCTCGAACCAGGATACCTGCATTAATCAGCGCCCGAGCGTCTCACGCGGGCAGCGCGTCCGCAAAGGCGAGATTATCGCCGACAGCTCCAGCACCGACAATGGCGAACTGGCGCTGGGGCAGAATGTGCTGGTGGCGTTCATGCCATGGGAAGGCGGCAATTTCGAGGACGCCATCCTGGTCTCGGAACGCCTGGTGCGCGAAGATATCTTTACCTCGATCCATATCGAGAAGTATGAGGTCGAGGCGCGCGATACCAAACTCGGACCGGAAGAGATCACCCGCGATATTCCGAACGTGGGGCAGGAGAGCCTGCGCAACCTCGATGATCGCGGCATTATCTATATCGGCGCCGAGGTGCAGCCGAACGATATTCTGGTCGGCAAAATTACGCCAAAGGGCGAAACTGACCTGACGGCGGAAGAACGTCTGCTGCGCGCGATCTTTGGCGAGAAGGCGCGTGAGGTGAAGGACTCGTCGCTGCGCGTGCCGAACGGGGTGCGCGGCAAGGTGATCGATGTGAAGGTCTTCACCCGCGATGATGATGTGGAACTGCCGGTCGGCGTCAATCAGCGCGTCGATGTGTTGCTCTGCCAGAAGCGCAAGATTTCGGCAGGCGACAAGATGGCGGGACGCCACGGCAACAAGGGTGTGGTTAGCCGCATCCTGCCGATTGAGGATATGCCGTTCCTGCCGGATGGGACGCCGGTCGATATCATTTTGAATCCGATCGGCGTGCCAAGCCGTATGAATATCGGGCAGATCCTTGAAACTCACCTGGGCTGGGCAGCGGCGCGCCTCGGCTATCGCATCGCCACCCCGGTGTTCGATGGCGCCACCGAGACGGAGATCAAGGAATGGCTCAAACGCGCCGATTTGCCGCCCGACGGCAAGATTACGCTCTACGACGGGCGCACCGGTGAGCCGTTTGATCATCCGGTGACCGTCGGATACATCTATATGATGAAACTGGCGCACCTGGTGGAAGATAAGATCCACGCGCGTTCGACCGGACCGTACAGCCTGGTGACGCAGCAACCGCTCGGCGGCAAAGCGCAGTTCGGCGGTCAGCGCTTCGGCGAAATGGAAGTCTGGGCGCTCGAGGCGTATGGCGCTGCCTATACGCTCCAGGAAATGCTCACGGTGAAGTCGGACGATGTGGTGGGGCGCGTGAAGACCTATGAGGCAATTGTGAAGGGTGAGCCGATCCAGGAGGCCGGTGTGCCGGAAAGCTTCAAGGTGTTGATCAAAGAACTACAGTCCCTCGGTCTGTCGGTCGAGGTTCTGAGCGCCGATGAAACGCCGGTGGAACTGACCGACGATGCGGACAGCGACCTGGCAGCGCTCGATGGCATCAATCTGTCGGGAATGGAGCGCGGTGAATTCTAATCGCCTGGCAGACCCATCCGCCCGCAGGCTTGAAGCCTGTGGGCGGATGGGTGTTGTCACCACAGGCGCATCACGTGGAGAAACCAATGCTTGAAATCAATGACTTCAGCGCTATTCGCATCAGTCTCGCGTCGCCTGACGATATTCTGAGCTGGTCGCACGGCGAGGTCACCAAGCCGGAGACGATCAACTATCGCACCCTGAAACCAGAGCGCGACGGTTTGTTCTGCGAACGCATCTTTGGTCCAACCAAAGACTGGGAATGCTACTGCGGCAAATATAAGCGCGTGCGCTATAAAGGCGTTGTCTGCGACAAGTGCGGCGTCGAGGTGACCCGCTCGAAAGTGCGGCGCGAGCGCATGGGGCATATTTCGCTGGCGTCACCGGTATCGCATATCTGGTTCGTTAAGGGCACACCGAGCCGCCTCGGGCTGTTGCTCGATATTTCGCCGCGCAATCTGGAGCGGGTGCTGTATTTCGCATCGTATATCATCGTCCATGTCGATGAGGAGTTGAAAGCGCAGCGACGCGAGGCGCTGCAAGCAGAGTATCGCGAAAAGCGCGAGCGTATCCAGGCGGAAGCCGAGAGCCGGCAGATTGAACTTTCGACACAATTGACGCAGGACCTGGGCGGTATGGAGAGCGCGCAGATCTCGACGCAGCGCCGCATTGAGGAGGAGTACCGGCGGCTGCGCGATGAGATCAGCGCCGAAGCAGAGCGCCTGCGCGCCGATCTTGAGGAGCGACAGGGTGAAACCGCTGAGGAGGATATTATCTTCCGCGGCGCCGTGCTGGTCGAAGAGGGTGAGACCATTGCCGAAACGACCCTCGACGCGCTGGACGAATTGCTCGACCAGGAACTGGAAACGCTCGAACAACGCAAGCAGCGCGACCTCGCGGATGCCGAGCAACTCACCGGCGCCGAACGCGAGCGCAAAGAGTATGAAGCCAGCCAGGAACGCGAGCGCTTGCAGGAACGTCTGCAGAGTGAACTTGATCGGTTGGTGCACGAGGAGAAGGAGCACCTCGAACAGCTCGACTCGATCAAATTGAAGCGCATCCTCAATGAACAGGAGTACCGCGCCCTGCGTGAGATTGCGCGGGACGTGTTCCGCGCCGATATGGGCGCGGGCGCGATCCGTGACCTGATTGTGCGCACCGTTGATCTCGATAAACTGGCGGAAGAGTTGCAGAATGAGGTCTACACCACGCAGGGTCAGCGCCGTAAAAAGGCGACCAAGCGCCTGCGGGTGGTAGAGGCGTTCCGCAAGAGCGGCAATCGCCCCGAGTGGATGATCCTCACCGTGCTGCCGGTCATTCCGCCCGATCTGCGCCCGATGGTGCAACTCGACGGCGGCCGCTTCGCCACCAGCGACCTCAACGACCTGTACCGGCGCGTGATTAACCGCAATAATCGCCTGAAACGCCTGATGGAACTCAATGCGCCGGAGATCATCGTGCGCAATGAAAAGCGCATGCTCCAGGAAGCAGTCGATGCGCTGATCGATAATGGCCGCCGCGGACGCGCGGTGTCTGGCAAGGGGAAGCATCGCCTGAAGAGCTTGAGCGATATGCTCAAAGGCAAGCAGGGTCGTTTCCGCCAAAACCTGCTCGGTAAGCGCGTCGATTACTCCGGTCGCTCGGTGATTGTGGTCGGTCCAGACCTCAAACTGCACCAGTGCGGTCTGCCAAAGAAGATGGCGCTTGAGTTGTTCAAGCCGTTCGTGATGCGTCGCCTGGTGGAGAAAGGCGCTGCGCATAATATCAAGAGCGCCAAGCGTATCGTTGAGCGCGTGCGCCCCGAAGTGTGGGACGTGCTCGAAGAGGTGATCAAGGATTATCTGGTGCTGCTCAACCGCGCACCATCGCTGCACCGCCTCTCGATCCAGGCGTTCGAAGCCAAATTGATCGAGGGATCCGCCATCCAGTTGCACCCGCTCGTCTGTGCCGCGTTCAATGCCGACTTCGACGGCGATCAGATGGCCGTGCACGTGCCGCTGTCGCGCAAGGCGCAGGAAGAAGCGCGTATGCGCATGCTCTCCAAGTATAACCTGTTGTCGCCGGCCACCGGCGACCCGATTATCACCCCGTCACAGGACATCGTGCTTGGGTGCTACTACCTGACAATGGTCAAGGATGGCGCGAAGGGAAGTGGCAAGATGTTCGCCTCGGTCGATGAGGCGCTGCTGGCATACGATAAGGGTTTGGTCGATATCCAGGCGCCAATCCTCGTGCGCATGACCGGGACGCTGCACGGCGACAGCGACCGTCCGGTGCGCTTCCTCAGCCCTGATGAGCACGGCGCGCCACGTATGCTGCTGGAAACGACCATCGGACGGATCATTTTCAACAACGAACTGCTCGAGCCGCTGCGCTTCCGCAATCGCCTGATCGCCAAAAAGGGTCTGCGTGAGATCATCGCCGACTGTTACAAGTATTACACCAACCTCAACAATCTGACGGAAGACGACCTCGACACTATTCGCGACATGTACGGCGATCGCCCGCGCGACGACCTGGCGCGCTACTTTGGTTCGGAGATGACGGCAAGCCAGGCGGACCGGATCAAGACGCTCGGCTTCAAATACGCCACGCGCGGCGGTATGACGATTGGCGTGGACGACATCGAGATCCCGCCGAAGAAACAGGAAATCCTTGCCGAAGCCGAGAAGCGCGTCACCGAGGTGGAGCGGCAGTTCCGCCGCGGTCTGATCACCGAAGAAGAACGCTACCGTGAGATCGTCGAGGTCTGGCAGAATGCGACAAAAGCCACGACTGAAGCCGTCAAACAACACCTGAACCCGTTCGGTCCGGTGGCGATGATGGTCAACTCCGCCGCCCGCGGCAACATCAATCAGTTGAGCCAGATGGCGGGGATGCGCGGGTTGATGTCCGACCCGACTGGACGGATCATCGAATTGCCGATCAAGAGCAACTTCCGCGAAGGGCTGTCGGTGCTCGAGTATTTCGTGTCGACCCACGGCGGGCGCAAGGGTCTGGCGGACACGGCGTTGCGCACGGCGGACGCCGGGTATCTGACGCGCCGCCTGATCGACGTAGCACAGGATAATATCGTCACGATCGATGACTGCGGAACGGACGAGGGGTTGTGGCTCTATCGCGCCGACGACCGTGAGGTGTTACAGGATTTTGAGCAGCGCATCCTGGGACGTTTGCTGGCGGCGCCGCTGATCGATCCGCGTACCGGCGAAATCCTCGCCGATCGTAATGATGAGATTGATGAAACATTGGCGCGCAAGTGCAAAGAACTCGGCATCGATGCCGTGTATGTCCGTTCGCCGCTGGCATGCAAAGCCGATTATGGCATCTGCTGCATGTGCTACGGGCGCAACCTGGCAACCGGCAAACTGGTCGATATCGGCGAGGCAGTCGGCATTATCGCCGCACAGTCGATCGGCGAACCGGGGACGCAGTTGACCCTGCGCACGTTCCACACCGGCGGCGTTGCGTCAGCCGACGACATTACCCAGGGTTTGCCGCGCGTACAGGAGATCTTCGAGGCGCGCACGCCAAAAGGCAAGGCGATCCTGGCGGAGATCGACGGCATCGTCGAGCTGGTGCGCGAGGATGAGGTGCGGAAGATCCGCGTCGTTGCAACCGACCTCTACACCGATGACCATGAACTGCCGCCGCACTACGAGCCGGTGGTGGTTGATGGGGCACAGGTGAATGAGGGGGATGGGCTGGCGCAGAGCAACCGCGCCGATCTCGGCGGTGAACCGATTGTGGCGCGGATGGCGGGTCTTGTGCGCATCGGCGCCGGGCAGATCAGCGTGATCAACGAAGAACGCGAGGTGCGGGAAGTGATCGCGCCGCATACGGCGCGCCTGGCGCCGGGCATCGAGAACGGCGCGCGCGTTGTCGCCGGGCAACATCTGACGGAAGGCTCAGCCGATCCGCAGGAACTCCTGGCGCTCCAGGGACGCGAAGCCGTGCAACGTTACCTGGTTAATGAGGCGCAGAAGGTATATCGCTCGCAGGGCGTCGATATCAACGACAAGCACATCGAGGTCATCGTGCGCCAGATGCTGCGCCGGGTGCGGATCGAGGAGCCTGGCGATACGGATTATCTCCCGGGCGAACTGATCGACTCGACCGAATTTGTGCGTAAGAACGCCGAGATGATCAGTCAGGGGGGTGAACCGGCAACGGCATCGACAATGCTGCTGGGCATCACCAAGGCGTCGCTGACGACCGACAGTTTCCTGGCGGCTGCATCATTCCAGGAAACGACCCGTGTGCTGACCGAAGCGGCGATCACCGGCAAGGTGGATTACCTGCGCGGTCTCAAGGAGAATGTCGTTATCGGCAAGCTGATTCCGGCAGGCACGGGGATCGAGAAGCGACGCCAGCTGGCTGAGGAGATCATCGGTGAACTGGCAAACGTCGTGCCAGCCACTGCCACGGCAGTCAGCGAACAGGAGCAACCTGATCACGAAGCCGATGAGGCGCTGCGACGCAGGCTGCGGGCGCTGATCGGCGGCGATGACAACGACGACGATGGGAAAAACCACGACGGCTTCGACAATCATGAGCCGGTCGAAAGCGATGACGCCTTCCTCGGTGATGAGCTGGCATCGTCAGAATGACTCGCCGTACCGTCCCAAACAGTAGGGGCGCCCCGATGAGGCGCCCCTAAAAAACCCGCCGCGCCGTTTCATCCGGCATGGGCGACCCGCCGCGTCGCCCCTACAAATCGATCCCGATCCGTGCCAGCACCGCAGCCGCCGCCCCGTTGACCCGCATGAGCGCCAATCGCCGCTGCACATAGTCGTAATCGAACGCCTGGCGACGGGCAATGGCTGTCGCGTCGGCAATATCATGCTTCCCTTCCTCGGGACCACGCGCCAGCAGCGCTTTGTGCAATGCGACATCTTCGGGCGATAATACCGGAACCAGCGACCCGAGTAATGGGAGACGCCGCACACGACTGCGCATATCAGCATCGAGCGTAAATGGGTAGATCTCCTGACCGCGCCGGATGGTCAGATCATCAAAAATCTTGATGCCACGCCAGAGAATGCGCTGACCGTCGAATTGCACTACCTTTTGCTGCTGGTTGAGCAAACGAACCACTTCGGACAACTTTCCCGGCTCGATGAGGATATCGATATCCTGAATGGGGCGGCGATTGCCGTAGAGATGTGCAGCAGCGCCAGCACATACCGCCCACGCGAGCTGATACGCATCGAGCGTGCGCTGCACAACGCCGAGATTGCCTGCGATGAGTGACATGAAACACTACTCGCTCACAACACATGTTTCCACTGGTCTCTATCATAACGAAACAACCGCATCTGTTGCAAGAGACCTGATAGTCCTATCTGCATATCACCCACGATGACCGGCGCCAGTAGGGGTGCGGCGTCTGATCCATTCTTCGCGGTGCAGACGCATCTCGAAGAACTCGACCTTCAGACCGCGCGGGTCGTCGCGGAAATGGCGGCGCAACGATGCATACATCGGTTGATCGAGCACCCGCCGATCAAATAAGGCGCCGGCGCTGCGCCAGTCGCTCTCGATGTACTGGAAGCCAAGGCGCGTGTAGCAGCGCACCGCACGAACATTGGGCGCAGCGACATCGAGCGCCATCAGGTGATACCTGAGCGCTTCGAAGTAGTAATCGAGGAACAGAGTGAGCGCTTCGGTGCCAAGCCCACGACCAACATACGGCGCTCCGAACGTAACGCCGAGGCGCGCCTGACCGCGTCGCTCATCGATTTCGCGCAGCGAAATGCGCCCGATCAGCGCGCCGCTGTTATTTTCGACCGCCCAGCTCCGCCGATAAATGCCGTGTTCGAGTAATGCATTCCACATCCCACCGCCGAATGACGCTGGACGCGGCAGGTTCCAAAGGGGATCGAACGGATCGTTATACGGTGGCCAGTCATCAGCCAGTTCATCATCGTGATATTTCCACGGACGAATGAGGACGCGCGGACCGCGCAACTCCATAGCGCCTCCTGCTAGCAGGGTTAGATAGCATCGACGTGCAACTCTTCCAGACCGCCAACATCACCAACGATCAATTGCACGAGTTCTGGCATAACAACGCCTGGTGTGGTATTGAGGACATAATCCGCCATCAGCGTGTAGATCGACTCATCAGGCGCGATGGTCAGCACGAATGCACCATGACGACGCGCCACGAAAGGGAACGAAGCCACCGGCTCAATGGCGCCGACCGTTCCAACACACAGGAACACATCACACTGTTCAACAACCTGCCGTGCCCGGCGCAACTCATGGTGCGGCAATCCCTCACCGAACATGACCACGTCCGGTCGAAGCAGGCTGCCGCACTGTACGCAGCGTGGCGGGATCTCACCATCTTCATCCCAGGCAAAGGCGACATGTCCCGACTCATAGCAACGACAGCGGCGCAGGCTGCCATTCAGCTCGATCAGATCGCGTGAACCGGCTCGCCAGTGCAGTCCATCGATCGACTGCGTGATGAGCGTAAACGCCGGATAGTACTGTTCCAGATCAACGAGCGCATAGTGTGCAGCGCCGGGTTGCGCACGCTCTGCCAGCGCGCGACGATAGGCATACCATTCCCACACCAGACGCGGGTTACGCACGAACGCCTGCGGCGTCGCCAGTTCGCTGACATCATACCGCGCCCAGTCACCGGTGTGCGCTTCACGAAACGACGGAATGCCGCTTTCCGCTGCCACACCGCCGCCAGTCAGCGCCACCACGCGCTGGGCCTGTGAGAGGCGACGGATCACATTGTCGGGAAGTGTCAGAGACATCGCACAGCTCCTTCATCGACATCAGAACGAAGGATGTGGCAGCGATTCATCACGCCGCGTCGCCAAAGGCGGCGCTCATCATCGCAGGAAGCAGTTGTCCCGCTGGTGCATACAGATGCAGGTCCAACTGACCATCGAGCGCACCAGGAGCAATATTGATTTCAACCGTATATGCGCCAGCAGATCGTGCAATCAAGGGGAGATCGGCAGCCGGACGCACGACTCCCGATGTGCCGATACAGAGGAACAGATCACACCGTTCGGCAGCCGCCACGGCAGTACGCCAGGCTTGCAGCGGCAGCCATTCGCCAAACCAAACCACATCAGGACGAACCAGACCGCCGCACCGCGCGCAACGCGGTGGCGCATCCTGAGGCACAGTCACTAACTCAACCGGCTCATCATCATCAAAACAGCGATACCGGAACAGGTTACCATGCAATTCTACCACGTTCCGACTCCCGGCGCGGCGGTGGAGATCGTCGACGTTCTGGGTGATGAGGGTAAAATCGGCGATCCGGCGCTCCAGATCGGCAAGCGCCAGGTGCCCCGGGTTTGGTGCAGCGGCTTCGACCAGCGAGCGGCGATAGGCGTACCACTGCCATACCAGCGTCGGGTTGGCGCGGAATGCCTCGGGTGATGCCAGTTCGGCCGGATCGTAGCGCGCCCACAAGCCGGTTTGCGCATCGCGAAAGGTTGGCACACCGCTCTCGGCGGAGACGCCGGCGCCGGTCAGCACGGCAACTCGCTGTGAACGGCGTAAACGTTCGATCAATGGGTCAGGAATATGCATACAGCAACCCGCACATGAAGAACCTGTTCAGATACCCTCTGTCGGGCGTCGTTGCGATCAGAGCGAAGCACGTTCTCCGCGCCTCTCACCTCTCACCTCTTGCCTCTTACCTCATCAGAGCGAAGCACGCTCTCCGCACCTATGTCTACCCTTCAGACCGCACATAGAGTTGTGAAACCCACCCTTCAACTTGCCGACCGTCGATTTCACCGCGCACTCGCACCCAGGGAACGCCATCGACACTGCGCGGTCCTTCGAGTTTGCGGAGCCGGGTTCCATTCGGCAGCAATGCGATCACCCGAGTGTTCAGCCCCGGTTCGTCGCGGAGGTTCAATCCCTCGACATCACCGATAGTCACGGTCAACACCTCGCCGGAACCATTCGCCACCCCGGTCAGCCAATCCGGCAGAGGAACATTCTCAGGCAACGTTACCTGCGGACGTGGCAGACGAACGTTCGTCAACCCTTCGATGACCAGACTTGTCAGGACATACGCTCCTGAGCCGACCAGAACAAAGAGCGCCACCATGACGATGAGCGCCGCCAGCGAATGCTGGCGCGTTCCGCGCATTGCGCTCTGATGAGCCATAGTCGCCATTGAGTCCAATGGCGGCGCCGAAGCGACCGGCTGCAATTCGGGGCGCACCGGCGCCGGGCGGTCAACCGAAGGCGACGATGCCTCCCGTCCTCGACCATTCATAGCAGCGGGAGACGCTGACGAGACAGCGGCACGAGGCGCCAGGCGATCGGTGGAGTGACTGATAGCGCGGCGCACATCGTCGAGCGCCTGGTTCAGCGCAGGTGCGTCAGGAAAGCGTTGAGACGCATCGGGTGCTGTGGCGCGCGCGATCATGTGCGCCAGCGACGGCAGGTAGATATGAGGGCGCACGTCAGCGAGCGTTGGAAGCGCAACAGTCCGATGCGCCTGGAGCATGGCGTTCAGATCATCGCCCTCGACTACACGACGCCCGGTCAGCATTTCGATCAGTAACAACCCCAGGGAGTACACCACGCTGGCTGCAACGGGAGGATGACCGGCGACACGTTCTGGAGCACGGTAACAGGCAATGTCGGCGCCAAACTCCGCTGGGGTCATGCTCCAGTTTTCGACCAACTTGACACGTCCTTCGTCTACCAGCACGATATTCGCGCTGCTGATCGGCGGGTACGGCGCGCCGGCGGTCTGACACGCCGCGACAGCACCAACGATCTGGCGAAAGTAGAGCAACGCCGCCTCGACGGTCAACGGTCCAAGTTCGCGCAGCGTCCTCCCCGACACATATTCCGTCACCGCAAATGGACGATTGGCAACCTCACCGCTGTCGTACACCTGGAGCAGCGATGGGTGCAGAGAACGAGCGCCGGACTGCGCCTCGGCAATGAAACGGCAGCGCAGCGCTTCCTGCGCCGCCAGTTCCTGGCGGAACAGCGCCATCAACGCCAGACGTTGCAGCCGCTCGTCGTATGCCCGATAGATGACCGCGAGACGTGTCGCGCCAAGCCGCTCTTCGATCCGGTAGCGGTCGTGCAACAGAGGTGCAGCGGGCGCAGGAGACTGAGCCATAGCAGTATCGGATGCGGGTCGCGTATACGAGGGATTATAGCATCTGGCGTGCGTCGTCGCAATGGCATGTCGCCACAGGGTGCAGGCGTGATTTGTCACGAAACGCCACGGGCAAGGGCGGCCCGGATAACAGGCGCTGGTTGCCGGGGGCTAACACTCAATTTCGTTCAGTCAGACAAGATGTTCGCGCGTTCGTTGGGCAAGGCGCAATGGTCAACGCGCAGCGGCAGGCGTGTCGCGGACGCACAACCGCGCATTGGCATCAGTCCGCCCGGCGGCTCGAGCCGCAGGCTACGGCGGCAAAGCCCGCCTGCGCGGGCTTTGCCGGGTGATACCGGATTATGTTCTCAAAATAGTGTACAAGTGACCGCGCATCAGTACATCCTCTGGCCGTTGGGGTCTCTGTGGCAGGCTTCCATTGGGCTAGAACAGCGGCGGTTGAGTCACCACGGGACCTTCTTTTTCTCGCGGGGGCCAGAAGACGCCAAGCGCCACCCAGGAGTTGTAAGGAAACACCGTCTTCCGATAGCCGCGTGAAGGGAGTGGATGCGTCATAACCGTGATAAGAACTTTTGTCCTGATGGATGCACTCATCTCGGCCACTCCAAATGGACGACAGGGTGATCGATCCTATCCGACAGCGCCTGAGCCAGCACGTGACGATGGCAGCAGGCGGGATCCGCTTCCACACACACGAGAGTACTGGGACGAGTTTCGATGATTTCAGCGACCCGCCGGATGGACTCAACACGATCCTTCAGCGTTGTTTGCGCATATTTGGCAAATAATCGGTCATAGTCTTCTTTTTTCGCCAGTTCTATTCTCTCCTGACCCGGAATTCCAAGTTCGGGGAAGTGAACGTACTCGATGTCCAGTAAATTGCACAGGCGTGAAAGCGTACTCTTATGGTAGCCATAGCGCATTGATACGGGATTATTTCGCACATCAATAACGCATTGTATACCAATCCTGAGTAACCTGTTGAGGAAATCATCGACTGAAAGTCGTTCATAGCCAATGGTATAGATAGCAATGTCTGCGACTGGCCGTTGTCGTCGTCGTTTCCCTTCGTCTTTGCAATTAATGGTATACCAGGGATATTTGTCATATACCGTGTCGATAAGTTGTCGGTTGTTCATTGAACCATATCTGTTCATAACATAATACAGACAGGTCTTCACTGGGGCAGGAAGTGAAATGTCAACATCGTTGGCGACTTCTGTCAGCCTCCAAAGATTGCCATGCTCATTGGCGTTCTCAATGATGCCATGGCGGATGAGCGCATCGATTTCCTGGTAGAGCGAAAACGAATATGGACCGTAGTGGTACGGCACAAACTGATAGCAGGCGTTCCTGGGACGTGATTGCGTCTCGACGGATAGGAGAAACGCCCATTTCATCAGTTGAACGCGCGAAGCGCGATTGCGCGCCTCACGCAGCATGGCGACCAGAACCTTTTGGCGCAGAAGCATCGTACTCAACTCCGCCAGGGATTTTGCCCGGATAGATCATCTGTTCTTCTCCAGAGAGTATCGCATATCCCGGTCGGATGCGCAAGATTATGCAGATGCATGTATGAGTCCACTGCAAAAAGGCTTAACCACCAAGGACACGAAGCGCACGAAGGTGAAAATGAAGCGCATTTCCTTTGTGTCCCTTTGTGACCTTCGTGGTTCGCTTTTTGCAGTGAAGTCATGTATCGTTGTAGGCTGCTATTTCGCTCTTCGCTTGCTCGCCTGACGACTAAGGTGGCGGCTATGAGAAGAAGCCAACCTGTGCGGGCTACGATGGTGAACGCCGCGCCTGCGCTGCGGCATATCCCTCGAATACACACGATGCATCGGCATTTCCGCCGCAAATGACAGCAACCGGCGCCGAGCGGCGAGTGACATCCACCGCGCCGCTCTGGAGAGCGGCGATCACGGCGGCGCCAGCCGGTTCGACCAGTTGATTGCACTCGGTCCAGAGCCAGCGCATTGCCTCGACCATCTGCTCATCGGTCACCAGCGCCACTTCATCGACATACCGCAGCGCCAGGTCGAGGGTGCGTTCACTGAGCGCACGTGGCGAGAGGGTGTCGGCGATGCTGTGGACGGCGGGCAATTCCACCAGCCGGCCAGCGTTGAGGCTGACGGTCATCGTCGGCGCGCCGACCGGTTCGACGCCGATGATGCGAATGCCGGGGCGCGCCTGTTTGAGCGCGGCTGCCACGCCGCCGATCAATCCGCCGCCGCCGACGGCGATCAGCACGAGGTCGACGCAGGGCGCGTCGGTGAGCACTTCGAGACCGAGCGTTCCCTGCCCTTCCAGAGTGCGGATATCGTCAAACGGATGAACGTAGTACAACCCTTCACAAGCAGCATGCTCAATGGCGCGTCGGTGGGCATCGTCCCAGGTGTCGCCGTGGCGAACAATACGCGCTCCCCAGGCGGCAATGCGTCGCTCGCGGTCAAGGGAGGCGCGTGCGGGCAGATAGACCGTGGCAGAGACGCCCAATCGCCAGGCGGCGTATGCCAGCGCCAGACCGTGGTTGCCGCCGGATGCGGCGATCACGCCACGCTCACGCTGCTGTGCGTCGAGTTGGAGCAGATGGTTGAAGACGCCACGCGCCTTGAATGAGCCTGCAACCTGCACGTTTTCCAGTTTGAGGCGCAGGTTGGGATGGAAGTCGCCACGCGATGCCGGCAGCGGTATGAGTGGCGTGTGCCGGATGAATGGCGCGATGCGCGTTCTGGCGGCATCAATCGCCTGGAACGGAAGAGGATGCTCCATTGCAGAACCTTCCACGATTAACGTGCCGTAATATCAAGAACATCGCGCAGCATGGCTGCGGCAGTCGGTGTCGGATCCGTTTCCAGCGTTGTCGCGGTCTGTTTGCCGGTGATGTCGGTGTAGTAAACCACCCCCATCTCGTCAGCGCTCATCCGCGCCAGTGGGTGCGCAAGGGGCAGGGGCGTCGGCGCCACGCTCAGACGGAAGTCATCGCCCTGGCGCTCTGCCAGGCAGAGGAGCACCAGGCGTTCACCGCGCTCGAGCGCGGCACACAGTTGCTCTGTGGTCAGACCGGTGATGCCCTGGACGCGCACGTCCGCCAGCGTCGTCGGTCGGTGCAGCACGGCATTGGCAAGAATGGTCAGTTTACTGGCAGCGTCCCATCCTTCGACATCGAGGGAAGGGTCAGTCTCCGCCAGACCGCGCCGCTGCATCTCTGCCAGCGCGTCAGCGTAGGAAACCCCCTTTTCCATGGCTCGCAGGATGCCTTGCGTCGTGCCGTTGAGCACTGCCTCGACGCGCATAATGGTTGCACCGGCCAGGTCGCGCCGTCCAATCGCAATTGTCGGCAGTGCGCCGCCAACGCAGGCGCTGAAACGCAGCACGGGCCAGTTACGCGGATCGCCGCGTTCTTCAGAAGCCTCCCCCATGTCGCTGAGGTCGGCAAGTTCTGCATACGCGAGCGCCAGCGGTCCCTTATTTGCCAGCACTGCATGCATCCCGCGTTGCAGCGCAGCGCGCACCGTATCGAGTCCTGGTTGTCCCGTTATCAGGTTGACGGGGGTGGCTTCGAGCAGTATGTCCGCTTCGATACGCCTGACGGCATCAACGGGGGAGATGCCCGGCACGCCGCTGCCTGAAAGTGCTGCAACGCTCTGCCTGCGCTGTTTGAGCGCCAGAATCGCTGCCGGTTCCAATCCTTCCACGTTGATCGCCACGCCACCCGAATCGGCTGCCGCGACCAGCCGCAGTGCGACGCCGTAGCGTCGCGCGAGGAGCGACGCCTGCGACTGCATGATGGTAAGAAAACTGCGGCCCACATTGCCCAGGCCGCTGAGGAAAATGCGATAGGTGCGCATATCCCGACTGTATTCCTGTCGCTGTGCCAGGCGCATTGTACCACGATCATGCGGGTGGCGAGCGATGAGCGACGAGAGGGGGGAGGGAGGTTTTCACTCCTGCTTAGTGTAAAGATTTCTCCTCTTTGTATTTCGATACTCTTTCTGATCATGCCCATCTTATGTGCTATAGTTAAGCAATCATTAAGTAACATAAACATCTCTTATGAGTCCACTACAAAAAGGCTTAACCACCAAGGACACGAAGCGCACGAAGGTGAAGAACCATGAAGCGCATTCCCTGTGTGTCCCTTCGTGACCTTCGTGGTTAGCTGCACAGAGGCTTAACCACGAAGGACACGAAGCGCACGAAGGTGGATAAAAATGAAGAGCATTTCCTTTGTGTCCCTTCGTGACCTTCGTGGTTACGGCTTTTTGCAGTGAAGTCCTTAATGAAAAAGAAAGGAGAAAGCAATGGCGCTGCTCGAAACTGTTGGTGAAGTTCTGTTCGAGAAAACCATTTTTGGCATTCCCAACATCGTGGTAGGCGTGGCTGCCGTCGCTGCGGCGCCGGTTGTCGTGCCCGCATTGCGCCCGGTGACGAAAGCGATTGTCAAAGGCGGCATCATTGCCGCCGACCGGACGAAGGCGACGCTGGGCTCGGTGGCAGAGCGCACGAAGGGGGCGTTCAGCGAGGCAGGCGAGCGCTGGGGCGACCTGATCGCAGAGGCGCGCGCTGAGGTGTACGGCGCGGCTGCGTCGACTCCGGCGCAGACCATCGCGCCGGAAGTGGCTGAGACGCAGGCAGGCTAGTCCAGGTGACGACCGTCGCCAACGGTTGCGAACTCGACCGAGTACGATTCCTGGTGTGTGAGCGACTATCTGCGCGCCTCCCTGAGTATCCGGGCGACGGTCGTCTGCCCCTAGTGTCCCTCCCTTCCTCACAAGTGCAGATTTTTCCTGTAAGCCCGCACTTCCGCGCTCCTCATTCCTTCTTTTCCCCTCGTGGGAGAGGGAGATGGAAGAGTGAGGGGCGACGAGCACCGTTGAGATGGGGCGCGCGATACCATGGCGCTGCGGGCTGAAGCCCTCGCTGAGCACATGAAAGCCCCCGCTGACGCGGGGCTGCCACGCTCCAACATCCCCTGCGCCCCGTGTGGGAGCAGGGGGACGGGGGGATGAGGAGCGACGAGCGCCGCATTCCAACGCTTCTCGCGCCTGAAAAAGCCCCTCTTGAGGTGACGGGCGTCTTCGCTGTGCTACAATGAGTACGTAAAGCGTTCGCTGTGTGGTCAAATAGGCGCACCGCCTTCAAGCAGCAATAATCCAGGCATGGGGATCATGAGCGCAGCGTTGACCGATCAGGCAAACTCTGCCAGCGCAACGGAAACCGGTCCGTTCTACGGATGGCGGTTCATTCGCCGTGAACTGCCGGACGGCATGATCGAATGGGACCAGGTTCCGTTGACCTACGAAGACGTGTTGCATCCTGAGGAGGGGGATCAGGTGACCCACAGCAGTCTTCATCAGCGACGCTGGCACTATCTGCGCGAAGTGTTCGAGCGACAGGTCGCGCACGACCCTACCGCCGTCGTGCTGGATGATGTGCGGATCGAGTGGGACGTTCCCGATCTCAAGCCGCATGGTCCTGACCTGATGGTGATCTTCGGCGTGAAGGAGCGCAAGGACTGGAGCACCTTCCGGGTTGCTGAGGAAGGGGTGCGCCCCGCGCTGATCGTGGAAATCGCCTCACCAGAGACGCGTGGGCACGATGTCATCACAAAGGTCGATCACTATGAACTGGCAGGCGTGCCGCTCTATGTGATTGTCGATGCGGTCGAGCGTCGCGGACAAGCGGGGGTGCGCTTGATCGGGTATACGCTGACGCCGCAGGGATACCAGGCGCTGGCGCCGGACGAGCAGGGGCGGCTGTGGCTGGCGCCGGTGCGCGTCTGGCTTGGAGTGCGCGACGGCGAGATCATTTGTTATGACGAGGAGGGAAACCCGCTGGGCAATCACCTCGCGCTGGCGCAGGCGTTGCGGGAAGAAGAACGCGCCCGCCGTGACGCCGAAGCCCGCGCCGCCGAAGAAGAACGCGCCCGCCGCGCCGCCGAAATCCGCGCGATAGAAGCCGAGGCGCGCGTGCGGGAACTGGAAGCGGCGCTACGAAAGATGCAGCAGGGAGAGGGGACGTCTTCTGCGGGGCAGGTCTGAAACCTGCCCCGACAGGATGAGCGACACCGTTCACCGCAGCCACGACCGCAGCGCCTCGACCTCGTCGGTCGCCTCCCAGGGCAACTCCAGGTCTGATCGACCGACATGCCCATACACCGCCAGTCGTCGGTAGAGGTTGCCATTGCACATCATGGCAAGTTCGCGCAACCGGAGCCGGCGAATGATTCCACCAGGGCGAAAATCGAAATGCGCGGCGACTTTATCGGTCAGCGTATCGTCATCGATGCGACCGGCGCCAAACGTATCGACCCGCACGCTCACCGGTTCGGCGATGCCGATGGAGTAACTCAGTTGCACCTCGCATTGCTCCGCCAGACCGGCGGCAACAATGTTCTTGGCGGCATGACGCGCGGCATAGGCGCCAACCCGGTCGATGCGCGTGGGATCTTTGCCGCTCAGCGCCGCGCCGCTCTGACGTGAAAATCCGCCGTAGGTATCCACACCGTTCTTGCGCCCGGTCAGACCGGCATGCAACGCCGGGCCGCCTTCGAAGATCGCACCCTCGGGGTTGATCTGAATCCGGGTGCGGTCGTCCGGCGCAAAGGGCTGATCGACAAAAGCCGGACGGATGACCTGTTCCATCAGGTCGTTACGAAGCGTCGCCAGTGACACGCGCGCGTCTTGCTGGCTGGCGAGCAGGGTAATGCTATCAATGCGCCAGGGCATCTGCCTGGTGAATGCAACGCCGACCTGACACTTGGCGTCGGGCGCCAGGTAGCGAAGCGACTCCTGACGCACCCGGTCGTACTGGCGCATGAGACGGTGCGCGCACCAGATCGGCAGCGGGGCAAGGTCAGGGGTGTGGGCGCAAGCGTATCCGAAGAGGGTCACATTCTCCTGCGCCGTCAGTTGTGCGAGACTGTCCGTGTCGTCGAACCGCGGGCGGAAGCCGTTCATTTCGCTCAGGCTGGTCATTACCGTGCATGTGCGCCCGTTGAATGCGCCGCGATCATAGCCAACCTCGAGAATGATCTCGCGCGCCGTGTTGGGAATATCAACGACGGCGTCAGCAGCGACCTTGACCGACACGAACAGAATGCCGGTCGAGACGGCGCATTCAGCGACAACCGATGCAAACGGGTCCTGCCGGAGGTAGTGACCAACCAGCGCATCGCTGATCTGGTCGCATAGTTTGTCTGGGTGCCCGGCGCTGACCGACTCGGACGTGAAGATGTAGTGCGATGCCATCTCCTCACCCCTCCTCGTGTGGCTCCTCCTGGATATGGGAGCGAATGATCTCCTTCTTGATTTCATTGATAACTAACGGCGCAATTGCAGCACCCGCCACAATTGCCCAATCGAGCGGTCCAAGCGGCGTTGTGCCAAGAATGCTGCGCAATCCGGGGAGGAACGTCGTCAACGCCTGAAGACCAATGCCGCCGCCAACCGCCAGGGGTATGTAGGGATTGGGCGGGCATGCTCCACGTTCAAAGATGCTATGGCGTTCCGAACGGCAACTGAGGGCATGGAGCAACTGCGCTGTCGTAATCGCGGAGAACGCCAGCGTACTGGCGCGCGGTCCGGGACCGTAGCGCGACAATCCAATCCCATAGGCGATCAGCGTGCTCACCGAGAGCAATCCGCCCTCGAATCCGATATTCCGTAGATCGGCGCGCGCAAACATCGGCGCGTGCGGATCGCGCGGCGGGCGCGTCATGACATCCGCTTCGGGCAGTTCGACACCCAGCGCCAGTTCGGGGAAAATGTCGGTCACCAGGTTGATCCAGAGCAACTGGATCGGATTGAACGGTTCGCCTACCCCGATGGCGGTCGCTATCAACGTCACCGCGATCTCGCTGGTATTGCTTGCCAGAATGAAATGGACCGCTTTTTTGATGTCGTCGTAGATTGCGCGCCCCTGCTCCACGGCGACGATGATCGTTTGCAGGTTGTCGTCGCGGACGACGATGTCGGCGACTTCCTGCGCCAGCTGGCTGCCATCGCGCCCCATGGCGATGCCAATGTCGGCGGCGCGCAACGCCGGACCGTCGTTGATGCCGTCGCCGGTCATCGCAACGACACGCCCGGCGCGCTGGAGCGCCTGGACGATGCGCAGTTTGTGCGCCGGGCTGACGCGCGAAAAGATGTCGATCCGCTGCGCCAGCGAGCGGAGCACATCAGGCGGCACATGCTCGAGTTGCGCAGCGTCCAGCCCTTCCAGGCGGCCATCGTGGCGTAACCCGATCTGACGGGCAATCGCATGGGCGGTCGCGCTCTGATCACCAGTCACGATAATCGGGTGGAGACCGGCAGCGCGGAAGCGCGCCATCAACTCGCGCATGCCAGGGCGCGGCGGGTCGGCGATGCCTGCCAGCCCCACCCAGATCAGGTTGCGTCGTTCTTCGGGCGGATCAGCGCCATAGGCGTAAGCAACGCCGAGCACGCGCAGCGCCTGGCCCGCCATGCGCTCATTTTCGGTCACAATCCGCACCCGGTCACGTTCGAGCAACGGCTGCACCACACCGTTGCACAGGTGACGATCGCACATTGCCAGCACCTGATCGGGCGTCCCTTTGATCGCCAGCAATTCACCGTCGCCATCGGCATGCCACGTGACCATGTATCCGCGCTGTTCGCTGCGCGGTTGTGTGCGCAGCAACGGATGCCGCTGGCGCAGTGCAACCACGTCGATGCCGGCATCGAGCGCCGCCTGCACCAGTGCAACTTCGGTCGGCGTTCCCTGCAAGCGGGGTTCGCCATTGCTCATCTCGATGTGCACTTCGCTACACAGCGCTGTCAGTTGCAGCAGATAGGTCAGTTCGCCCGTGCGCGCGCCGTTAGCGCTATCCCCGTCGCGCCGGAAGGTCGCCTCTTCGTGGCGGTAAAGGGTCATCCCGGCAAAGACCGCCAGGAGCGTCATCTGGTTTCGCGTGATCGTGCCGGTTTTGTCGAGGCAGACATCCTGCACGGCGCCGAGCGTTTCCACCGCAACCAGACGGCGCACAAGAATGTTCTGGCGCTCCAGCCGCCGCAGACCGAGCGCCAGCGTGGTGGTGGCGACCGTCGGCAATCCTTCGGGAATGGCAGCGACTGCCAGTGACACCGACGTTTTGAGCATCATCAGAAAGCCGTGACCGCGGATCAGACCAATGACGAATACGCCGCCGCAGATGGCGAGCGACAGAAGCGCCAGCTGGCTGCCCAGCACCCTGAGTTGCCGCTGCAATGGCGTTTCGGGCTGTTCCGTCTCAGCGAGCATCCGCTGGATCTGCCCGACTTCGGTGGCGGCGCCGGTTGCAACGACCAGCGCGCGCCCTCCGCCGCCGGTGACGGTAGCGCCGCGATAGACCATGTTGATCCGGCTGCCGAGCGGCATCTCACGTCCCAGCACCACATTGGCGCGCTTGACGACCGGGATGCTCTCGCCGGTCAGCGCCGATTCATCGACCGTCAAATCATCGGTTTCAATCAGGCGCGCATCGGCAGGGACCGATATGCCGCGTTTCAGCACGATCACATCACCCGGCACCAGTTCTTCTCCCGGCAGGTCGTGCTCGATGCCAGCGCGGATCACGCGCGCCACCGGTCTGGCGCCGCGGCTGAGCCCGGCAATGGTTTTTTCCGCCCAATGTTCGGTGAAGAAGCCAATCCCGGCATTGATCAGCACCACACTGAGGATGACAACCCCATCCGCAATACCGCCGGTCGCAATCGAGAGAATCGCCGAAGCCCCCAGCAGCGCCACCGGCAGACTGCTGACCTGTTCGAGCAGCATGCTGAATATCGAACGACGGTGGATATCGGGGAGGGTATTGGCGCCGAGTTCGTGCAGCCGTTGCCGGGCGACTGCCGGATCCAGCCCGTCGTTCAGTGAAGCGCTAAGGATCTGCGCAACGTCTGCAACGGGCATGGTGTGCCAGGGGTGCTGCGGTTGTGGCTGATCGGCTTCATCGGCGCCAACGAGCACGCGGACCAGGCGCGCCTGCACTTCCTCGACGCTCAGTGTTGCGTCGAAGTGAACGAGAACGGCGCCGGTCAGTGTGTTTGCCGAGACACTGCGAATACCAGGTTGACACGCCAGGCGTCGCTCGATGCGCGCTTTCAGCGCCGGGTTCCGATGCAGCCCAGCAGGGCGCAAACGAACCCGTCCCGGCAACTGATGAACGACGATAACCGTGACGGTCATCGGCGGAGCGGCGGGGGCGGGCGGCGGGGGCGGCGCAACCATCTCACGGACAGGCGCTGCCGGAATGGTCAGCAGCGACAGAGGCGTCGTCTGGCTCAACACATGACCGGCAGACACCTGCACCACATCCTGGGCGCCCTGCGGTCCCTCGATGCGGCGCAGGCGCACGAGCAGGGGTTCGGTCATCCCCAGCCAGCGCAGCCGCATATCGCCCGGTTTCAGTGTTGCATCGCCGCGTTCATCGATGGTCAACGTCAGCGTTTGTTCGACATGAACGGTCACCGTGCCGATGGGAGTGCTCTGGGGAATAGCGTGCGGTTGAGCAAAATGGAGTTCGATGGCCGGCCGGTCGTCGATCCGCGTGACATAAACCGCATCGAGCGACTCGACCACCTGTGGATAGGGCAGGAACTCATCGAGCGCCTGCCGGACATTGCAGGCATCAAGCGCTTCACGCAACGCCGCACCAGAGATCAGGCACGATCTGCACGCGCTCAACGCAACCAGCAGATCGCGAAAGGTGCCGCCCCTCGCAAACGCCGTTTCGAGAACAGGCAGGAGATCGGCAACTCCCAGGACGGCTGGAGATGAGGAAGGCTGGATCGCACGGTCTGTCGTTGTCATGAAGATAACACGCACAATGTGCGCATCGGCTAAGCGGCTATCCGAAAATTGCCACGTGACGTGTGGCTGAGTAGGCGAAGGCAATGCCTTCGCCTACCCGACGAACCTGCCATCGGCGATGCTGCGCGGAACGAAGAACATTGGCGCAATCGACAAGACAATGCCTTCGCCTACCCGACGAACCTGACATCTATCGCGTCAACCTGATCGAGAACTGCGGTCATGGTCCAACCGACGGGCGCGGTGCAGCGCCAGAATTGCCAGTGCGTGCGCCATCAGCGTGCTTGCCGGTCCCAGCGCCTGACCACGCAGCGTTTGAATGATACTGGCGCCGACCAGTCCGACGAACGCCACTTCGAGCAGGTCGAACGAGCCATTCGATGTTCGCTGGAGCATGCGATCAAGCTGATCGATACGCGCAGTCGCAGCGCTCAACACCGGATTGGCAGCCAGCGGCATCTCTTCGATCACGAACAATCCGAGAGCGACTGCATCGCGTCGCAGGTCATCATTCGTACCGCTGTAGTGCAACAGAATGCTGGCAGTCAGCGGGTTGGCTTCGACATACCCGACGCGCGCGCATGCAGCCAGTTCCCGTTCGACGCGCGCGAAATAGGCGGTATCGCCCTTGCGCGCCGGGATGCGCAGGCGCACACGCCCCCCGATACGATGCGCCACATAACCGACGGGAAGCATAGGAGCGCCCTTCCTCACGACTCAATACGCACATCCGTCGGCGCCTGCCCGGCAGCGCCCTGGGTTTGCAGTTCGACCTGCACTTCCGCTGCAATGTCACTGAGCGTTTCGACGAGCAGCGCCGCCATTTCGCGGCTGCGCTCATAGCCGAGAATTGCCGCCTTCACTCCTTGCTTGAGTGCAGGGCGGGCAAGCGGCGCCAGCAACGGCAGGACGTCGCGTGCGGCGAGAGTCGCGCCGATGCCAAGCGCCATACCGGTCAGGAGGCTTCGCGTGTCAGCCACGGTGTATTCCTCAATCAGTACGTCAATGCGCGTGTCGATATTATAGCCGTGAATCGGGCATTCCGCCAAACGCAATGACCTATGTGAGTCTGTCGGCAAACTCGCCTCATGATACTAATGTGCGGTTATTCGTACACTACTGCCGGGGCGGACGGCAGGATGCCTGGCGGCTGCGGGCTATAGCCCGCGCTGAGGCGAGTGCAAGCCCCACCGGGGCTGCTGATGCCAGGGCGCGTCAGCGTCCACGACTGCCGGTGCGCATTGCGGGTCGTTGCGCCGTGCGAATCGGGCGCTCGAACATCTTGTCTGACTGACTGCAAGGTAGTATGAGATGCGGTTGGGCGGGCAAGGGCAGCGCCTTCGCCCACCCAATCGACTTTTTCGACGCGCTCTAGCCAAACAACCTGTCGATCACACTCCGGTAGCACTCGTAGCAGATCATATTCACCAGTTGCGGCGGCGGGGCACGTTCAGGCAGACGCAGGAGATCAATCGCTTCCTCGACCTCGAACCACCCCTCGCCGGGGACATGCACCCGTTTGCACCAGCTACAGACCGACACAATATCGGCCGATCGTTCCTGTTTGGCATCCAGCAACGCCACGTACTCGCGCGCCTCTTCATGGGTGATCCGGCTGTTGAAATCGACGCTGCCATCCGGGAGCGGCGCTATCTGCAACTCAATGACCCGACGCGCAGTTGGCGAGTCGCAGCGCATGTGAACAGTAATGGCTTTCCCACGACGGACCCGGCTCAGGATCAGCCGATACAGATGGCGTGTTTCCGGGTCGCTGATGAATTTCCAGAGCGGACGGCTCCAGACATGGGCGGGGGTGAGGTGCGCGCCATCGTTCTCGCGTGCGAAGGCAAGCCACTCGTCGTTGAAGAAAATAATGCGGTCGTGGTCGTCGATGCGGTAGGCGAATGTGCGAGGTGCGGGAAGGAGTTCCATTGAGAGCCTCTGCCGTCTGGCAGTGACGCGCGGCGGAGGCTGATGCGCGATGCGCCTCCGTGGCGCGTATAATTACCACTTTTATTGTACGACCAGCGTCAAGGATCATAACACACTGCGTTACAAATGAAAAGGCTGTCCGACAGGTTTTCGGCGTGGCGCGAAATGGTCGGCGCTTCTTCTGGTATCATGAGAGCGACACTGCCTGACAACGAAGGAGCCATCCATGTCCGCCGCTTCCGCGTCTGCCCTGAGCAACCTGTACGCCACGCGGGCGAAGACGCTTGCCCCTGCTCAGATCTGGCCCGAACACGAGGGCGATCTGATTACGCTGGCGTATGGCTTTGCCGCGCCAGAACTGTTCCCAACCGACGATCTCCTTGCCGCTACTGCCGAGGTGCTGGCGGAAGATGCGGCTGAGGGGTTGAACTACGCGCCAACCTACCCTGGTCTGGTGCAGTTTGTGGCGAATCGTCTGCGCGCTCAGGGAACTCCGGCCGAACCAGGGAATGTGCTGATTTCCTATGGTTCCAGCCAGGTCCTGGCGTTGCTGCCGCAGGTGTTCATCGACCCCGGCGATGCCGTGATTGTCGAGGGACCGACGTTTATGGGCGCGGTGCGGCATTTTGCGCTGGCAGGTGCGCGCCTGATCACCGTCGATGTCGATGATCAGGGCATGAATGTGGACGATCTCGAAGCGACGTTGCGCGATCTGGCACAACGCGGTGAGCGCCCCAAGTTCATTTATACGATCCCGACTTTCCACAATCCGAGCGGTACGCTGATGCCGCTAGAGCGACGGCAGCGATTGGTGGCGCTGGCAAAGGAGTATGGCGTTCTGATCGTCGAAGACGACGCATATGGCGATCTCTACTTCGAGAACCCGCCGCCGCCGCGCCTCTCCGCACTCGATCACGAGGGGTGGGTGTTGCAGGTCGGCACCTTCTCGAAAATCCTGGCGCCAGGGTTGCGTATGGGGTGGGCATGCGGCAACCACGAAATCATCCAGCGTCTGGCAAGTTTCAAAGTCGAAGGGTCGAGCGGTCCGTTCCTGACGCGCATGGTCGAGCGGTACTGCGCCGATGGACGCCTGGAGCGGCATATCGCCGAACTGCGCGCGGCGTATCGGGCGCGGCGCGACCTGATGCTGGCGGCAATTGCACGTGATTGGCCTTCAGAGGTGCGTGTCGCAAAGCCCGCGGGCGGGTTCTTCGTCTGGGTACGATTGCCGCAGGGGCTGAGCGCAACCGCGTTGCTTGCCGAGGCGGAGAAACATGGCGTCACCTTCGTGCCAGGAACGCATTTCTATGCGAATGGCAAGGGTGATGACGCCTTCCGCCTGTCGTTCAGTTTTGTGCCGCATCAGCAGATCGAAGACGGCATCGCGCGCATCGGCGCGGCGTTTCGCACGATCGCCTGAAATCCCGTCCAGGCAGAGACGTTGCACCGTAACCTCTCCGCCAGCAGGAGGAACCACGTGGAATCAACCGCAAGCGATCCATGGGGCGACCGGTTCAGTGACGCGGAGCGCGCGCTGCTGGCGCCGTTCGTCACTGATGTCGATGCGCCGGTCTTTGGTCTGCGCAACCTGCCCGATGTGGTGCGCGGCGCGCTCTTCTCGCGCTACAGCCGTTCCGACAAGAGCCTGCGCCGCATCCTGCTCGATGAGTTCATTCAGGCGCCCGAAGCCGACTTCCAGGCAATCGTGGCGCTCAGCGCCGATGCCGCCGCGCATCAGATCGTCGCCGTGCATCGCGCCGAGGCGTTCTATGAGCGCGTCCTGATCGGCTACGGCGATGACTCGGTCGCGGAGCTGGGCGGCGCGCACGTCGCCTGCGAAGGGGTCAGCAATATTGCCGCCAAGGCGCTCGAAGACAACCGGATCGGCATCAGTCCGCTCGAAAAATCGACTCGCTACGTCGCGTTCAATCGCAAGGTCGAAGGACGGTACCGCTACCTCCGTGAAGCGACGATTATGGCGTCGCGCCATGCCTCCGCCTATGAAACGGCGATGGACCGCCTGTTCGATACCTATTCCGCGCTGATCGAACCGACTCTGGCTGCTGTTCGCGCGCATGCTCCCCGTGACGAAGGCGTTTCGGAACGCGCCTATGCGAGCGCCACCCGCGCCAGGATGTTCGATCTGCTGCGCGGGTTGCTGCCGATGGCGACATTGACCAACGTCGGGTTGTTTGGCAATGGTCGTGCATTTGAGCATCTACTGACAAAGCTGTACGCATCGCCGCTTGCAGAACTGCAATCGCTGGCAGCGGCGTTGCAACGCGCGCTCGATGACCAGATTCCGTCGTTTGTCAAGCGCGCCAAGAGCGAACGCGGCAGAGCGAACCAGGCGTATCTGCGCGACACCCGTCAGCAGACGCAGGCGCTGACAGATATGATTGCCCATCGGCTGCGTGAGGGTATTCCGCTGACGAACGACGCCGCATCGGTGACGCTCGTGTCGTTCGATCCCGACGCCGAGGCGCGGGTTGTCGCCGCCATTCTCTACCCGCATCTCAATGCGCCGCTCGCAGAAGTGCGCGCAGTGGCAGACGCCATGACCGCCGATGAACGCGCCAGCCTGATCCGCGCATATACTGGCATGCGCGGCAGTCGTTTCCACCGTCCGGGGCGCGCATTCGAGGAAGCGCGCTACACGTTCGATCTGCTGGCGGATATTGGCGCCTACCGCGATCTCCAACGCCACCGGATGTTGACCCAGGAGCGACAGCGGTTTGGCGTGCAGCATGGCTATGTTGTGCCGCCGGAAATCGACGAGTACGGGTTGGGCGAGCCGTTTCGCGCGGCGCTGGAACAGGCGGGAGCAGCGGTCGAAGCCATCGCCGCCGATCTGCCGGAGGAGGCGCAGTATGCTGTTCCGTTCGCCTATCGCGTGCGCTGGCGTGTCACGCTCACGCTGCGCGAAGCCTATCATCTGTGCGAACTGCGCAGCGCACCGCAGGGTCACCCCGGTTATCGGCGGATTGCTCAGGAGATGTATCGCCAGATTGCTGCCGTGCATCCGCTGCTGGCGGAAGGCATGCGGTTCGTTGACATGAATGAGTACGCGCTCGAACGTCTCGATGCCGAGCGTCGCCTCGACGAGAAACGGCGGCGACTGGAGCAAGGGTGATGTTCTTACATAAAATCGGCACACCCTGGCTGGCGGTTGAAACCGCGCCTTGGGGCGCGTGCGCGCCGGGCGTCGACCTGCGCCGACGCTTTCCCGCGCGCGCAGGCGGGCGCCGCACCCATAGCCCGCGGCTTCAGCCGCCAGGCGGGGAGACCGCCGGGCGGGGATCGTGGCAGCCCGCGCAGGCGGGCGTCGCACCCATAGCCCGCGGCTTCAGCCGCCAGGCGGAAAGATTCGACCATGCCTATGACCCACACCCCTGATACCCAGCATCCATCCGCTCCGCGCCAATCCGGCGCCGGTTGTCTGCTGGCAGCGCTGGTCGTCATTGTCACGGCAGCGTGCGGCGCGGTAGGGCTGGCGCTGATCGCGGCGCCGTTCGCGAATGCACGCATTGCCGGCGCTATCATCATGCCGACTGCCGCGCTGTTTTTCGGTCTGCTCTTCCTGGGGGCGCTGGCGTTCATGCGCGCGTCGCGGATGTGCGCGGCGCTGCATGCCTGGTTGCTGGCGCTGCCGCTGACGTGGTTGATGATCCCGGCGACCCTGTTGCCATCGTCTGAGGCGCAGATTGCTGCTGCCGCACGTGTGGCGCTGATGGCGGCGTACCTTGGCGCACTCTGGTTCGTGGTGCGCTGGCGTTTCCCGGCGCAGCGAACCAGAACCGGACGGGCTGGCGCATGGCTCGCGGCCGGTGCTGCGGCGCTGCTGGCGCTCCCCTGGCTGGCATGGGGCGCACTCGGATCGCTGCTCGACATCCTGCTCGGGCTTGCCGCCGCCGGATTGTTCGGCGCGGCAGCCAGTCTGCTTGCAACGCGGGTCTATCTGCGTCCGCTCCCCGCCGATCCGGACGGTCCGGGGTTGTTTGTGGGCGGCGTCGTGGTCGGGATGCTCCTCCTGATCCTGGGTTGGAATATCGGCGTCGCCGGGCAGGCGTTGCTGCTGCTGCCGCTGCTGCCAGCGCTGGGGTGGCTGGCGGGTGCGGTTGCCGGCGTCCGGCGCGGATACGCTCCTGGCTCACGGGCGCTGGCGCTGTTCGTTGCGCTGGCGATTGCGCCGCCGCTGCTGTTCGCCGACCCGGATACGCTCCATATTGAATTGCTGACGCAGGGACGCGAAGGGATCGCCTGGGCGATGAGCGCGGCTGGGGTCAGCGCACTGCTGGCGCTGATGCTGTCGGGCGTGATGCCGCTGCTGCGCCGGGCGGCGGAGCGTGCGCCGCAGATCGGCGTCGCTGGCGCTGCGGCGCTCTGGCTGGCGGGCGCCGCGGTGTATGGCGGCGTCGGGCAACCTGGATTGCACGGCGACCGGCTGTTCGTCATTCTGAAGGATCAGGCAGACCTGTCCGCCGTGGCATCCATCGACGATTACCAGGCGCGGCGGCGGGCTGTGTACGAAACCCTCGTGCGCCACGCCGACGCCACACAGGGCCGACTGCGCGACGATCTCTCCCGATTTGGCATCTGGCATCGCCCCTACTACCTGATGAACGCCGTGGAAGTCGAGGGTGGCATGCTGGTGCGCCTGTGGCTGGAAATGCGACCAGAGGTGGATCGGGTCGTCCCTAATCCGGTGCTGCGTCCGCTTCCCATACCACTGGAAGCGAGCAGCGGCGCTATGCCCGCACCCGACGAACCGCCCTGGAACCTGACCATGATCGAAGCCGACCGCGTCTGGAACGAGTTGGGCGTGCGCGGCAAAGGCGTCGTGATCGGGCTGATGGATAGCGGAGTGCAGTGGGATCACCCCGAATTGCGCGACAGTTACCGGGGCGCGCGCGCGGATGGCACAGTTGTGCACGACTACAACTGGTACGATCCGTGGGGCGACACAAAGGAACCGGTGGACTACAGCGGGCACGGCACGTTTACCCTGAGCGCAGCGGTCGGCAATCGCGTTGGGGTCGCGCCCGACGCCGCCTGGATCGCGTGCGTCAACCTGGCGCGCAATGTGGGAAGTGCGGCGCGCTACCTGGATTGCATGCAGTTTATGCTGGCGCCCTTCCCGCCGGATGGCAACCCGTTGCGCGACGGCGATCCGGCGCTTGGCGCCGATGTGACCAACAACTCCTGGGGATGCCCGCAAGACCTGGAAGGGTGTGATCCGAACACGCTCCTGCCTGCCGCCGAGGCGTTGCGCGCTGCGGGCATGGTCACCGTTGCTGCCGCCGGCAACGATGGACCGGCATGCAGCAGTTTGAATGCGCCCCTGGCGCTCTATGACGCGGTCTTGACCGTGGGCGCGGTGCAAAGCAATCGCATCATCGCCCCTTTCAGCAGTATCGGTCCTGTGCTGGCGGATGGCAGCGGGCGGATAAAGCCAGACATTGCCGCACCAGGCGCAGACGTGCTCGCCGCAGCGCCGGGAAGCGGCTACATGACCGGCAGCGGCACCTCGATCGCCGCCCCCCACGTCACCGGTGCGGTTGCACTGATGTGGTCGGCAAACCCGGCGCTGATCGGCGATGTTGAACGCACGGAAGCGACTCTGCGCGCAACTGCGCAACCGGCGCCGCAGGAAGGGGCGGCGCTGGCGCAATGTGCGGTCAACGACCGTTCAACAAACCTGGCGATTCGGTACGGCGCCGGCATCATCAATGCGTATCGGGCGGTGCGCGCCGCCCGCGAGATTTGACAGTCATAGCGCGCAACCTTTACAATTCATATAGCGTAGTAGTGAGGAGAGGACGAGGCGTTCGCCGCTGCGACTGTGCGGCAAACGTGCGACTCTGGGCGCGCGGGCGCGCGCCGCCGCTCCAGTTCCATTGCGCACACGAGGTGTCATGCGTCTGATACTGTATCTTGGCAAGGGTGGCGTCGGCAAAACAACCACCTCGGCGGCGACTGCGGTGCGCGCCGCCGAACTTGGCTACCGCACGCTGGTAGTCAGTACCGATGTTGCGCACAGCCTGGCGGATGCGCTCGATCATCCGCTGGGACCACAGCCGACCCAGTTGACCGACCGACTCTGGGGGCAGGAAATCAACGTACTCGAAGAGGTACGGCAACACTGGGGCGAGTTGCGCAACTACCTGGCAGGGTTGCTCAAACGTCGCGGCGTCAGTGATGTGGCGTCGGAAGAACTGGCGATCATCCCTGGCATGGAGGAAGTCGTCAGCCTGCTTCACATCCGGCGTCAGGCGCGCGACGGCAACTTCGACACCGTGATCGTCGATGCTGCGCCGACCGGTGAAACCATTCGACTGCTGACCATGCCGGAGACGTTCCAGTGGTATGCTGCGCGGGTCATGGATTGGGACCCCGGCACCAAGAGCGTCGCCAAACCGCTGGTGCGCGCCCTGATTCCGGCAACCAATGCATTCGAGACGCTCGACCGGCTGACGAAAGGGGTCGAGGCGCTGCGCCAGATGCTGACCGACCCGGACGTCAGTTCGTACCGCCTGGTGGTCAACCCGGAGCGTATGGTCATCAAAGAAGCGCAGCGCGCAGCGACGTACCTGGCGCTGTTCGGCTATCCCGTCGATGGCGTGGTGCTCAATCGGGTGTTGCCGCGCAACGCGGTCGCCGGCGAGTTCATGGAGCGTCTGTACGAGATGCAGTCGTCGTACCGCAAAATGGTGCACGACCTGTTCGCGCCGTTGCCCATCTGGGAAGCGCCGCACTATCCGCACGACATCCGGGGCATCAAAGACCTTTCGCAGGTCGGGCGCGATATGTTCAAAGACGAAGACCCGACGAAGGTCTTCTTCCGTGGCACGACGCAAGAAATTGTGCGCGACGGCGATGAATACATTATGCGCCTGCCGCTGCCACACGTCGAAATCGGCAAAGTGTCGATCACCAAACGCGGCGACGAATTGTTTGTCGCAATCGGCAATTTCAAGCGTGATATGATCCTGCCGCTGACGCTTGCGGAGCGACCGGCGAAGCGCGCGGTGTTCCGTGAGGGAGTGCTCGAAGTGCGCTTCGGCACACCGGAAGCCGTTGAGCCGACGGCGGCTTCTGCGGGTGGATAGAGACGATAGCATGGAGTGATGGCATATGATTACGGAAGAGCTGGTGCGCAGCGCGCTCAAGAATGTGTATGACCCCGAAATCGGGATGGATATCGTCAACCTGGGCCTGGTGTATAACGTCGATATTCAAAATGGCGGTCGGCGCGTGGTGGTCGATATGACTCTGACGACCCCCGCGTGCCCTGCCGGACCGCAGATCCTCACCCAGGCGAAGCGCGAGATCGAAAGCCTCAATCAGGTGTACAGCAACCTGGAAGATGTGCAGATCAACCTGGTGTGGACGCCGTTCTGGAACCCCTCAATGATGAGCGAAGAAGCGCGCGAGGAGTTGGGGTTCTTCTGATCTCAAACTCATGCGCGGTCATCGGTTCAATATTGCCGGCGTGCGCTGCAGCGCGCCGGTCCGCTGCGGGCGAAAGCCCTCGCTGAAGACGCGATTCGACTATGCTCACCACACGCGGTTCGACCATGCTCACCGCAAGTGAAAGCCCCGCCGGGGCTGCTGATACTCAGGCGCGGTCCTTTGGACCATCATAGTTGTTGAGAACATCATCCGGCATCGCCCGATGAAGCCCACCTGCGCGGGCTTGGCAACCGTAGCCTGCGGCTTCAGCCGCCGGGCGGATTGAGAACGCGGTTCGACCGTGCGCACCGCCAGGGCTGATACCAGGGCGCAGTCTGCATCCACGACATGCCCGCCGGTGCGCGTTGACCGTTGCGCCTTGCCCAACGAATGCGCGAACATCGTGTCTGACCGACCGCCACCTGGTGTCACTCAAAGACGGGTGAGTCTGAGAGCGCGTCGGACAAAGCCAATTGGTTGGGCGAAGGCAATGCCTTCGCCCACCTGACGATACTTCCGAATACGCTCCGCTTCCCCTCCAGTAAACGCCCCCTAACCAGATGTTGCGGGTTCATAACTCCGCAACCGCCTTTCCCGCTCTATACTCTCCATGAACTTTGTGCCATGAAGCACGAAGAACGTTCGTCGCTCTCTAGTACTGTTGAGGCGCGCAATGCATTCTTCACCGCCGCAGGTCAGCGCCACGTCTCTTTCGGGGAGCGTTCGCCCGGTTGCGAGTTCTCCTCCACCGACGCGCTGGATCAGACGAGCACTGTACGGTGTGGCTGCATCCTTCATTGTCCTGGTCATTCTCATCCTCTGGTTTGTCATCGCCCGTCCCATTCAGGTGTTGCCGCGGATCAGCGAAGCGCCCACGTTTATGCTGACTGACCAGGATGGTCGCTGGGTCAGCGATACCGATCTGCGCGGCAGCGTGCTTCTAATCAATTTTGCGCATACGCGCTGCGGTGAGCGGTGCGCGGCAATGGAAAGCCGCCTGTTGACCCTGGCTGACGCCCTGCGCGCTGATGGTCGGTTGGGAACGCAGGTGCGCCTGATGACGATCAGCGTGGACGGCGATCACGATACGCCGCCGGTGCTGCGCGCCTATGCCGCGCGTCTGAATGTTGCGGCGCCGGAGTGGATGTTCCTGACCGGCTCCGCCCGTGAACTCAAACAGTTGATCGGCGGCGAGTACGGCGTCTACTACCGGGTGAACGGCGAGGCCATCGACCTCGTCGATCAGCGTGTCGTGCTGGTGGATGAAACCGGTCTGTTGCGCGCCGAGTACGACGGGACGCGCCTCGATCCTGCGATCGTCCTGCGCGACATCAGGCTGGTCGAACAGGAGGCGAACAGCAGCACTGCAGCGCGACCCATCTATGAAGCGGCGCACATCTTCGTCTGTTATCCGAGGTGAGAGGCGAGAGGTGAGAGAAGCAGAGGCGAACAGGTCGCCTGTTGCGGGCAGGAGGTATGGATGACGGCACGTAGGGGTATTGCACCGCAATGCCCGCAGATACGTTGCACGTCGCTCATATCAGGTGATCATTGCAAACACTAGAAGGGAACCGGGTCTATGACCGAACAGCCAGTCACAGAGCATCGGGAAGAAATGGAAGAACACGAGAACCACGAACTGCCGCGAGGCGCATTGCTGATCACGTTGACGTACCTGGCGATCCTTGCCGGGCTGTGGATCCAGGTGTATCTGCAGCTGCTGGCGAATGGCGGCGTGAGGGGGGGATCATGAACCAGAAATACCTGGGGTATCTTTTCGAGGTCGCGTGGATTCTTCCCAGTGTTGCAGTGCCAATCGCATTTCTGGTTGCGATTGTGATCACGGCATTCGCTGTGGGCATCACAGTGCCGGGAAATGTGGGGCGCGTCGATCCGAAGGCGCTCAGCACGACGGCGCCGTTCGATCAGCCGGGGCTGCGCGAACTGGCGCCAGGGCGCTATGAAGCAGTGGTCATTGCGCAGTTGTTCAATTTCACGCCTGGAGAGATTGAGATTCCCGCCGGCTCAAAGGTGACGTTCATCGTGACCAGCCGTGATGTTATTCACGGCTACAAGATCGAGAAGTCGCCAATCAATATGATGGTCATTCCTGGACAGATTTCACGGATGACAACCACATTTGACACGCCGGGGGAGTATTACATCTACTGCCACGAATACTGCGGCGCGGGGCATCATCTGATGGTAGGCAAGCTGATTGTCACACCGGCGAAGACGGCTTCGGCGAATCGTTAGCATCGACTGTCCGGCGAGCGCCGGCTTCGACCGGCTCGAATACCTCCGGCGAGCGCCGGCTTCGACCGGCTCAGCCAACGATCCCTGTCAGGACAAGCAGAGAAATGGTTCATTGTGTGTCTGCCGCCTGCCACATTTGCGTGCGGCAACCTGGATTGAGGAGCAAGTATGGCTACAGCGCGTGTTTCTGGCGTTTCTGTCGCCGCTGAACGCGCCGAGGTCGGCGTGTTTGCCACCGAGTATCGCCTGACGGGTCTGAACCTGTTGATTGCATTCATTGCCCTGGCGATCGGCGGTCTGTTCGGCGTTATGCAGGCGCTCCAGTACAACGGCATCGACCTGTATAAGCCGATCTCGCCAATCCTGCGCGGCGGGTACTACCAGGGATTGGCGTTGCACGGCGTGCTCAATGTGCTGGTCTTCACCACATTCTTCATTATCGGCTGGCTGACGTTCGTCACCTCGCGGTCGCTCGGCATCCCGCTGGCAAGCCGCGCGCTCGGCTGGACGACGTTCGGCGTCATGACCGGCGGTTTGCTCATTGCGGCGCTGCCGCTGTTGCTCAACAATGCAACCGTTCTGTTCACCTTCTATCCGCCGCTCAAAGCCGATCCGCTGTTCTACATCGGTCTGACGCTGGTGGTCGTCGGCACCTGGTTGTTGCTCATCAACCAGGTGATGATGCTGCGGCGGTGGCGCGCCGCCAATCCTGCGGCACGCATCCCGCTCCCGGCATTCATGGCGATCGTCACGATGACAATGTGGGTGATCTGTACCTTCGGCGTGGCGGCGGAGATGCTGTTCCTGCTGATTCCCTGGTCGCTGGGGTTGGTTCCGGGAACCGACCCGGTGCTGGCGCGCACGCTCTTCTGGTTCACCGGGCACCCGATCGTCTACTTCTGGCTGTTGCCCGCCTATATTTCGTGGTACAACTTCGTGCCGCAGCAGGCGGGGGGGCGGTTGTTCAGCGACCCGATGGCGCGCGTGTCGTTCATTCTGTTTCTGATCCTTTCAACGCCGATCGGGATGCACCATCAGTACACCGACCCCGGCATTAGCGAGATCTGGAAACTGGTGCACGCCATCTTCACCTTCGGCGTCTTCTTCCCCAGTTTGCTGACGTTTTTCAACGTCGTGGCGTCGCTCGAGAACGGCGGGCGGGCGCGCGGCGGCAAGGGGTGGCTGGTGTGGGTCTTCAACCTGCCGTGGCGTGAACCGAGTTTCACCACACAGGTATTGGCGATGATCCTGTTCGCCTTTGGCGGCGCCGGCGGGTTGATCAATGCGTCGTACAATATCAACCTGGTCGTCCATAACACATCATGGATTTCAGGACACTTCCACCTGACGGTCGGTACAGCAGTGACGCTCAGTTTCATGGGCATCACCTACTGGCTGGTGCCGCACCTCACCGGGCGAAAGTTGTGGAGTCCGACAATGGCGCTGGTGCAGGCGTGGACCTGGTTCGTCGGCATGGGTATTTTCTCGCACTGGATGCACACGCTGGGTCTGCTGAGCATGCCGCGGCGCACCGCGATTGGCGCCATGCGCGAACTGCATCCCGAATGGGAACCGCTTCTGCCCATCATTGCGATCGGCGCGCTGATCATGTTCGTCAGCGCCATTCTGTACTACCTCAACATGATGCTGACGATTACTGCCGGGAAGAAAGACGCGGTCCCGATGGTCCCCTTCGCGCGCGCCGTGTCTGGTCCAGAGGACGGTCCGCGAGTACTGGATAACTTCAAGCCCTGGCTGGTAATTGCGTTCGCCCTGATCGTGATCAACTATACGCCGACGTTGATCCGGCTGGTGTCGGAAATGCAGTTTATCCCCGGCTTGCGTTCGTGGTGATAGATACGAACGATGTTCGGAGATGGCACGGGTCGCCTTGATCTGCGCACGAGCGCCAGACGGCCGGCGAAGGCGAAAGAGATCAATGGGAAGTGGCGCAGCGTAAGGGCAGGTCTGAGACCTGCCCTTACGCTGTCCGCATCTTTATTTCTTGACACACGTTTTCCGTATGCTATAATCGCGGTAGTCTCCTCATCCGTGGCGCGGGCTGTATCTTCTCCTGTTCGATCAAGGAAATTGCTGTGATACGTCTGTATCTTCGACCGTTGACCACACTGCTGTTTGTGTTCATCGTCTCGATCTCTGCCATTGCCGCGCCAGCCCGCCTTGCCGCCGCACCACAGGATTTCCGCTGGGAGCCCGCCTCGCGCGCCTATACGGTTACGAATCAGACGCCAAACAACACGGTGCTGGTCGTCAACGATTTTCGTCTGCGCAACGATGATACGGTGGCGGCGACGTTCACGATTTCCTTCCCCGAGCGACCGAACGGCTGGCAGGTCAGTACGACGGTTGCACAGCCGATTGCGGTCAATCAGGCGACGACATCGGCAGTCATTCCCATTCGCATCATTATTCCGCCGAATACCCCTAACGGCGTGCGCACGGTGACGGTGCGCGCTACGCGAACGGACGTGACGCCGAACCTGACGGCAGAGGCGGTGATTCAGGTGACGCTGACCGCGCCAGCGCCGGGAACGCCGCCAATATCTGCATGCCCCGAATTGTCCGATCCGGGAAATGATTTCGATAGCGCCTCGCTGATCCTGGTGGATCGCGCCGAACGACACGGCATCTGCACGATCGGCGACGAAGACTGGTATAAGTTCGGCGCGGTCGCCGGCAAGTATTATTCGATCGATATTCCCGAAATGGATGCCGGGCTCGATCTGTCGCTCGAACTGTATGACTCGAACCGCCGGATTATCGACTCGAACGATGATTTTCCGTTTCGCGGCGGCACCCAAACTCTGACCGACACGCGCCCGCTGATCCAGTCGTTCCGCGCGCCGACCAATGGGTTCTTCTATGTGCGGGTGCGCGATACGCTGGGCATTGGCGGCGCCGATCTCAGCTACACGATTATTGTGCGCGGTGAGAGTTACGGTCCCTTCCCGCCGTTCGTCTCATCGCTCTGCAACGACATCTATGAACAGGACGGGCTGCCGGAACTGGCGCGACAGATCGATCAGAACGAGACGCAGCGCAGCCGACTCCTCTGCCCAAATGGCGATGCGGATTGGGTGAAGTTCTTTGCACTTGCGGGGTATACCTACTATCTTTACACGAATACCAGACCATATGCGCCTGCGGATGCCAATGGCATCCTGCCCGGCGCCGATACGCTGCTCTTCCTGTTTGGACGCGACGCCATCACGTTGATCGACTCGAACAACAATATCGAAGGCGGAACCACGCTCGACTCGCTGGTGCGCTTCACCCCCTCCGCCGATGGCATTTATTATGCTCAGATCAAGAATGTCGGCGACATCGGCGGGATGTTTATCCGCTATGATTTGACATTGAAGGCGTGCCCGGTCGAGCAACCAACATGCGCCCCCCCGCCGGATATCCTGCCGGCGCCGCCACAGGCGGCCATCGAAGTCGTTCCGCTGGCGCAGGACGTTGAGCCGCTGATCGAGGCTGGCATGGCGTCACAGGCGACGCCGGAACTGGTTGCGGACTCAGGCGGCGAAATGATCGTGGCGCTGTCTGGCGCTCAACCGATTGCCCGCCAGATCGATCCGGCATTCATCGCTATCTGGCAACGGGTTGATCTGCCGGTGACGGCAGGACGCGCCCAACGCGCCTGGATCTGGGGCCCGGCGCCGCGCCTGGCGCGCAGTGAACCGTATGCCCAATCCGAAACCGGTCTGCGTCAGGTGCTCTACTTCGACAAAGGGCGCCTGGAAATCAATGATCCGCGCCAGGCGCGCGCAATGCCTGCCTTCGTGACGGCTGGTTTGCTCGTGGTGGAAATGGTTGCAGGGCAGGTGCAGGTTGGCGACAATGAGTATGCGCCGCATCAACCATCCGCCATCCCCGTGGTTGGCGACCTGGATAACACCCACACGCCCGGATATGCGGCATTTACCGGTCTCACGCCGCCAGTTGCCGATCGCACGGGTCTGCCGGCGACCGAGAGGTTGCTGGCGGATGGAAGTGTGCAATCGTCGAACCAGCCTGCCCGCGCAGAGACGCGTATGGTGCGGTTTGTTGGCGAGACCGGGCACAATATTCCGCGCGTGTTCTGGGACTATTTGACAGCGCCGGGGGTTGTGTACGACAATGGGGTGTATCGCAACAGTCGGGTGATGGATTGGGTTGCAGTCGTCGGGCATCCGATCAGCGAAGCGTACTGGGTGCGTGCGCGGATCGGCGGCGTCGAGCGGGATGTGCTTGTGCAGTTGTTCGAGCGCCGGGTGCTGACGTATACGCCTGATGAGCAACCTGCTTGGCGGGTGCAAATGGGGAATGCCGGTCAGCACTACTACCTCTGGCGCTATGGCAGTCCACTGCCCTGACGCTCTCCCGGACGATCCTCCTGCCAGAAACCAGGGGAGAACGCCACGCGATTGCGAAGCATCGAACGTTCTGAGGAGACCCATGCCATCGTTCAACGAACGTGTTGGGGAAGTTATCAAGCGCAAACGCCAGCGTGATCGATTGACCCAGGCGGAATTGGGAGGGCGCATTGGCGTGAGCGGCAGTTATATCAGCAGCATTGAAAATGGTCAGAGCAGCGCCCGGATCGCGGAGATCGAGGCGCTTGCGGCGGTGTTCCGCACGACCGCATTCGAATTGCTGAGCGAAGCCACGGCTGCCGACGGGTATAAGTTCTCGGCGGTTCACCGCGACCGCGAGGCTTTCCTGACCCTGTATGACGCGCTCTCTCCTGACCATCAGCGCATGGCGCGCGCGTTCATGTTGTTCCTGCGTGAGCAGCAGAATCTGCCCCGTGAGTAATTCACAATCGTTGCAAGCGCGTTCCGTTTCACTGTTCCGGTCGCCGTTGCGCCAATGGTTCAGCGCCGGCGTATTCGTCGCCATGGCAATGCTGGCGTTGCTCACCGGCTGCGGGGCGCCAGAACAACCTCCGGCGCCTGCCGACACTCCGATCCTCGCGCCAACCGTAGCGCCGCCAACTGCGACTGCCCTGCCACACGGCGGCAATCTCACGATCCGGCTGGCTGCCGATATTCCTGACCTGCGTCCCTGGCATCCGCGCAATCGTGGCGAGGAACAAATCCTCACACTGCTCTACAGCGGTTTGACGCGCCTCGACGAGACGCTTGCGCCACAGCCGGATCTGGCCACCAACTGGACGGCGTCTCCTGATGGCCGAGTGATTACATTTACGCTGCGGAATGATGCGGTCTGGCATGACGGACAACCGGTGACAGCAGACGATATCGTGTTCACCCTGAATGCGCTGCGCTCCCTCGAACCAGAGACGGCGCTGCTCACCGGATTGCAACGCATTACAGAGGTTACGGCGCCAACCGCCAATACCGTGGTCGTGCGCCTTGATGAACGGTATGCGCCGATCTTCAGCCTGCTGACCGTGCCGGTGCTGCCGCGCCATGCGCTGAGCGGCAGAAGCCTGAAGAGCCTCAATGCCTGGGACGTGCCGGTTGGCAGCGGTCCGTTCCGTCTGGAGCAGCGTGAACCGGGCGTAGCGATCACACTGGCGAGAAATCAGTCCTTTTACCGTGGCGCACCGCTGCTCGACCGGGTGGTGTTCGTGGTGGCGCCCGATGCGCGGGTAGCGGCGTCTGCGCTGCGAGACGGTCAGTTACTGCTGGCGGAACTTCCGTGGAATGAGGGACGCGCCATTACCGAAACGGCGCCCGTGGCGCAAACCGGCGCATATGCCGAAAATGGCTACTATTTTCTCGCATTCAACCTGCGGCCCAACCGCATCTTCAGCGATCCACGGCTACGCGAGGCCCTGGCGCTCACCATCGATCTGCCGCGCGTGGTGCAGGAAGCGACCGATGGACAGGGCATGATCATCGGCAGCAGCGTCGCTCCTGGCGCCTGGGCGGATTTGACGCCGCCGCCAGCCGCAACGGTGGACCTGGAACGGGCGCGCGCGCTGCTCGATGAGGCGGGATGGCAGTTGTCGCCCGACGGGATCGTTCGTCAGAAGGACGGAATCACGTTGACGGCCCAACTCTTTGTGCGCGCCGACGATCCGCGCCGGGTGCGCGCTGCGGAGTTGATCGCCGGCGCCGCCGAACAGATCGGGATGGACATTGTGGTGCAGCCTGCCGACTTTGCAACGGTCATTCGTTCAAAATACGCGCCACCCTACGATTTCGACCTGCTCCTCGGCAGTTGGATCAATGGCGTCGCCGACCCGGATTTTGGCGATTATATGTTCTACGATCCCGACGATTTTGCCCTGTTTCATTCGAGTCAGATCAATCAGGGGACTGCGGATATGCGCCCTGCATTGAACTTTGTCGGGTTCAGCGATCCGGTCTACGACGAGCAGGCCAGCGCTGCACGGCAGTTGTACGACCTGAAGGAACGAGAGCAGGCGATCCGGCGTGCGCAGGAACGGGTGGCGTTCTTGCGTCCCTATCTGTTTCTCTGGGCGGATCGGTTGCCGGTGGCGTGCAGTCCGCGCGTGAAAACGCCAGAAAGTCCGCTCAACCTGACGACGCCGAATTATTTGTGGAACATCGAACGCTGGTATGTGACGGATGAAAGTTGAAGGGGATTGCCGCCTGTCCCGTGTGGCGCCCTGACGGCGAGCAGCAGGCAGTGGGCAGTGGGCAACACATTTCTGTACGGTCATTTGAACAATCATGAGTCCCCTGCACAAAGGCTTCACCACCAAGGACACGAGAAGGGGAAGAACCATGAAGCGCCTTTCCGTTGTGTCCCTTGGTGACCTTCGTGGTTGCTTTTTGCGGTGAAGTAACCACCAAGGACACGAAGTACACGAAGGGGAATAAAAATGAAGCGCCTTTCCGTTGTGTCCCTTGGTGACCTTCGTGGTTGCTTTTTGCGGTGAAGTCAATAATGGTTTTTGAGAACATAACCCGGCATCGCCCGGTCCAGCCCGCACAGGGACAAGTGGATAGCCGATGCCAGGGCGCAGTCTGCCTTCCACGACACGCCTGCCGGTGCGCGTTGACCGTTGCACCTTGCCCAACGAACGCGCGAACATTTTGTCTGCCTGACCGCACGTCAGTATAACCCCTAACCCGAACGCTTCTCGCCGACCGCGTGGCTATGATGCCCATCGTACCCCATGCGGATCCAGCCGCGCTGAATTGCATAGATCACCGCCATCGTCCGGTCGTTGACCTGGAGTTTCGACAGGATGGACGTGATATGGTTCTTGACCGTCTGTCCGCTGATCGACAGTTGGGAAGCAATCTCTTTATTCGACAGACCACGGGCAATACAGTCGAGGATTTCGATTTCGCGCGACGTCAGTGGAGCGAAAAGGGCGCTGGTGCGTTCATCTTCGGTGGCGGCGAGTTCACGGAACTGATGGAGGACGCGCGTGGCGACGTGCGGTTTGGCAATGACGCTATCGTTGATCAGGTACTTGCCGCGGGCGACCTCGCGAATCATGCGCACCAGGTCGCGCGGATGCACATCTTTCGATGAATAGGCGGCAGCGCCGACTTTGATCGCCTGGAACAGTTGTTCATCGTCTTCGTACACACTGATGACAATCAAACCCACCCGCGGTTCGCGCCGCTTGATGACGCGCGCTACTTCCAGACCATTCAAACCGGGCAGATTGATGTCGACCAGAACGACATCCGGTGAAAGGCGTTCTGCCAATTTGATTGCTTCCTGACCATTCTCCGCCTCTCCCACCACTTCCATGTCACCAGCCTCTTCCAGACTCCAGCGGATACCCTGACGGAAGAGAGGGTGATCATCAATAATCAGCACACGAATACGTTGTTCCATACCTTTCACCCCGTTTGTTCTAACGGTAGCGCCACCGTCACTTCTGTTCCATGCCCCGGGCGTGATGCGACAGTCAACCGTGCACCGATCAATTCCGCCCGCTCGCGCATACTCGTCAATCCCCAATTGCTCTTTCCAGTGCGGCGCGCTACTTCGCGCGGATCAAAGCCCGGTCCCTCATCGCGCACCGACAGGATCAGCGCGTCTGGTTGATGGATCAGACGCACCGTGATCGGCGCGCCACGTGCGTATTTGTGAGCATTCTGAAGCGCTTCCTGGACAATCCGGTACAGAACAATCTCGACCTCATCCGCCTGTCGGGGCGCTGCATCGGCTTCAAATGTCACATGAACGTTGTAGGTGTTGCCGTAGGTGCGCAAATAATCACGCAGCGCCTCCACTAACCCACGTTCGGCAACCTGCCCTGGTCGAAGGTTGGCAATGAAACGACGCACCTCACTCAATCCCTCACGGGTTGCATCGCGCAGACGACCGATCATCGTCGCCAGTTTTTCGGCGTGCTCGCCGGTTTGCTGTTGCGCCAGAGAATAGCACGTTTCCAGCAACATGAGCGAGTTGGCGAGCACCTGCGCCGGTCCATCATGGACTTCACGCGCCAGACGCACCCGTTCTTCCTCACGCCCGTGGATCACCTGTGAACGCAAAGCCAGCGCCCATGGGTCCGAGGTCGCACCCGTTCCCGTGTTACTCAATGCGCTACTACTCATTTCGATCTGGCGAATCAGCAACTCGATCTGTCGCAGCCCGCTGCGATGTGTATCCACCTCGCGGCTGAGCGCGTCACCACGCGCGCGCAGTTCCGCCACCCGTCGGCTCAACGCTTCGGCATTTGCACGCCGCCGCTGAACCGCTGTGCGGTACTGGAGCGTCACCTCATCGAGTTCCCGCTCCGCCTGGCGCAATGCAGCGGCGAGCGCTGCTGTTTCCTCGCGCTCACGCTCCGCAAGCGCTCGCAGACGCTCTAACTGTTCGGCAACGATTTCACGCGCCTCGCGGAGAGCAGTTGACCCGTCTGGACCTTCCTGCGAATTCATAGCGCTGCGCCTGCCGGCTGTGCCAATATTTATCGTGTAGCACAAATATACAGCAGATCGAATGACAATTCTAGTCTATTTGTGGTGAATTCTTGTTCAAAATGGAGTCGAATTGGTTGCAATCGACGTTATTGCTACACGCGCAACGTTTCTCCCTTCCTGCCAAGACCCCAAGGGTCGGCTACGTTTTCAACCGCCACGCTTTGCTCGCGACAAGTCGCTCGGAGCAATCCTTCCCACCTTTCACCTATGGCCTTTCACCTATGGCCTTTCACCTATGGCCTTTCACCTATGGCCTTTCACCTATGGCCTTTCACCTATGGCCTTTCACCTATGGCCTTTCACCTATGGCCTTTCAC
>NZ_JBYNRX010000023.1:0-51178 GCF_057785375.1 Roseiflexus sp. | reverse complement strand
AGTTGGCCTCCTTGTCGCAGTTCTAGTCGGTGTCCGAGTTCGAGTAACAGTTGCCGCCGCTAATTCGGAAGCCGATGCGCCACCGAATGAAGCAATGGCAAATGAAAAGGCGGATAGCAGAACAAGAAATACAAACATCTGGCGTTTCAAAGATTTGTGTAACGTGTTCACCTCCAAGCGAAACAAGAATATATGGTGGCGATATCAGCCGCCCAACATGAAGTAGACCGACCGCCTCCGCCTATTCCAGCCAGTACTACGTTAGACGGACAACCATCCGTCTCAACCCGCCCGGTACGGTGTTCGGCCGCCCTTCGTCCGGCTATGCACGCCTGCGCCACATGAGACGGACAACCTCCGTCTCAACCCGCCCGGTACGGTGTTCGGCCGCCATGCGTCCGCCTATGCCCGCGCATGCCCCGATAGACGGATAACCTTCGCTCCTGAAACTCACGTGCGATGAAGCCGCATCGCTTGGGTGCGTTGCGCGGTACATTAGTTGTGATGAGTATAGTTCACTCCATATCCGATGCAAAGGGGTTTCCAGATGTCCTCTTCCGGCCATCCGCCCAGACTGCTCGATCAGGTGCGCGGCGCGCTTCGCCACAAACACGATTTAATCCGCACCGAAGCCGTGCGCTGAGCCTGCCGAAGCGATGCCTATACCGTTTGGGTGCGCCGGTTCATGCACGTTCACCATATGCGTCCTCTGTTGAATGTGGGCAGGCGGCAGGCAGGGGCGCGCCGCCGCGCCCGCGCGGGTGCGCGATACCCGGTGAACGTGGGCAGGCGGCAGGTTGCAGGTGCAAAGGCTGAAGGTGAAGTGAGACAAGAGGCGAGAGGCGAGAGGTGAGAGGTGAGAGGCAAGATGTGAGAGGTGAGAAATCTAACCCCTAACTCCTAACCCCTAACCTCTAACTCCTAATCCCTAACTCCTAACTCCAGGTTCTCGGTTCTCCCTCTGAAACCCGCTCTCTCCCGCTGCGTAGATTCAGTGCTGCAACCAAATCGTCAACGAGTTGATAACTCGCCCTTGATGAGAATAGAGTAGACTGAGGAGCGGAATGCCGTGTAGGAGCAGGAGTGGAATATGCAATCAGTCACGCGCGCCATTGGTATAGGCTATCTGCTGATCTGCCTGCTGGCGTTGCTTGCCACTGCGTTCATCGGTCCTGTCGGTTACGCCCCCTTTCCGCTTCCCATCGGTCCGGCGCAGGAGCCGGTCGTCGTGACCATCTGGTACGGCACCGAAAAGAAACTCTGGCTCGAAGACGCTGCACAACGGTTTGCCGCAACCAACCCGCGCGTCGGCAACCGCCCGATTCAGATCGTGCTGCGCGGCATTGGTTCGCGTGAACTTTCGCTGCGCGCTGCGCGACAGGAGTTCGGCAACTACGGGCAGCCGACCGTCATCAGCCCGGCGAGCAGTATGTGGGTTGAAGTCGCCAAAGCCGACTGGGCGGCGTTTAACCCCGGCAGCCCACCATTCATCATTAATCGTCCCGATCAGGCGGCGCCGCTGGCGCTGACGCCGCTGGTGGCCGTTGTATGGAAGGAGCGCGCCGAAGTGCTCTGGCCCGAAGGTCCCGACAGTTTCTGGCAGAACCTGCACGACGCACTGTCGAACGACGAAGGATGGGTTGGCGTCGCCAAGGCGAATAAATTTGCTCCCGGATCGCCGGAGTATGAGAAAGCGAAATCGTGGGGATTCGTGAAATTCGGGCATACCTCGCCGCTGACCTCGAACAGCGGTCCCCAGGTGCTGATCCTGATGGCGTATGGCTACCACGAAAAGAGCAAAGGGTTGACGAGCGCCGACATCATCGATCCCGGATTTCAGCAATGGATGCGCGAGATCGAGATGGCGGTGCTCGAATTTGGCGACAGCACCGGCACCTTCATGACCAGTATGGTGCAGTTTGGTCCCAGCAAATACGACATCGTGCTCGTCTACGAGAACCTGGCGCTCGAAAACATCGAAGCCGCGCAGCGGCGCTGGGGCGACATCCGCATCTACTATCCGCCGGCGACGATGTTTAGCGACCATCCCTATGCCATTCTGAACACCCCCTGGGTGACGCCGGAGCAACGTCAGGCGGCGGAGACGTTTCGCGATTTTCTGCTGTCGCAGCCAATCCAGGAGATTGCGTTCAAGCAGTATGGATTCCGTCCGGCAAATATAGAAGTTCCTGTATTGACGGATGATCCCGCCAACCCGCTCAACCGATACCGCGCCTATGGCGCACAGAAGGAAACTCCGCCGTCGGTTGAAACCCCGTCGGCTGATGTGGTGACCACGTTGCTCGATCTGTGGCGCCGTCAGATCAACCGATAAAAGAGGCAAGAGACAAGAGGTGAGAGGCGAGAGGGTAAGCGCCCGATCATTCGCTTCTTCTAAACCCGGCGCCTCTATCCTTTGAGATGAGAGGAGATCATTACGTGCGACATCCTTTCCGATGGCTTCTGATCCTGGTTCTGTTGACGCCGCTGCTGGCAGCGTGCGGCGCCGGCGGCGGCGACGGAGGGTTCCTGAGAGGCAATACCGTCGAAGTCAGCATTGCCTACGGCAGCGAAAAGCGCGCATGGCTCGAAGAGGCGGTTCGACAATTCAACGCTGCCGGGCAGAAAACGGCGAGCGGAGCATCCATTCAAGTGGTGGCGACGCCGATGGGTTCAACCGACTCGATGAACCAGATTCTGAGCGGCGCCATCCAGCCGACCGTCTGGAGTCCCGCGAGCAGGATTCTGCTGCCGGTCGCCAACGATGAATGGGGCAAACGCAACAATGGCGCAACGCTCGTCGATGAAAATGCGCCGCTCCTGGTGCTCAGCCCGGTTGTCATCGCCATGTGGAAGCCGATGGCGGAAGCGCTCGGCTGGCCCAACAAACCGCTCGGCTGGTCCGACATCGCCGAACTGTCGGCAAGCGGCAAAACCTGGGCGGACTTCGGTAGACCGGAGTGGGGTCCGTTGCAGTTCGGTCACACCCATCCTGATTATTCGAACAGCGGGGTAGCGACGATTATTGCGATCAGTTATGCCGCCGCCGAAAAAACCCGTGGCTTGACCGTCGCCGATGTGCAGAATCCAAAAACGGCGGAGTTCATGCGGAATATCGAGAGCGGCGTCATTCACTACGGCGAAAGCACCGGCTTTTTCGCCGACCAGATGTTCAACCGGGGACCGGGATACCTCTCGGCGGCGGTGCTGTACGAAAATCTGGTGATCGAAGCCTACAATCGTGATCGCTATCCCTACGTCTCTCTCCCGGTCGTTGCCATTTATCCGAAGGAAGGCACGTTCTGGACTGACCATCCCTACGCGATCCTGAACGCGCCGTGGGTGACCGATGAGCAACGCGAAGCGGCGAATGTCTTTCTCCGCTATCTGCTCGACCGTCCGCAGCAGGAATTGGCGTTGCGCTACGGCTACCGGCCCAGCAACACCGATGTAACGGTCGGCGCGCCGATCACGCCGGAGAATGGCGTCGATCCGCAGCAGCCTCAGACCTTGCTCGAAGTGCCGCGCCCGGATGTGCTGAACGCCATCCGCAGCGTCTGGATGCAGAACAAAAAGCGGGTCGATGTCATGGCGGTGCTCGACGTATCCGGGAGTATGGAAGACGAAGGGCGGCTAGAGCAGGCAAAGGCAGCGCTGCGCATCCTGGTCGAGCAGTTGGAAGACGACGATGGGTTCGGGCTGACGATTTTCAGCGATCAGGCAACGGTGCTGACACCGGTCTCGCCGATTGGTCCCAAGCGCGCCGAGATGCTCAACCGGATTGGCGGACTGACGCCGCGTGGCGGGACGCGCCTGCTCGATACGGTGCTCGAAGTGTACCAGGAACTGAATGCCACTCCGCCTGGACAGCGCATTCGTGCAGTTGTTGTTTTGACCGATGGGCTGGACAACAGAAGCCAGCGCTCGGCTCAAGACGTGCTCGGTCTGCTCAGACAGGACCGGGAAGGATACAGTATCAAAGTGTTCACGGTTGCATTCGGTGGCGATGCCGATGTAAACTTGCTGAATGAGATCGCCGGCGCTACGGGAGCGAAGAGTTACGTTGGCAAGCCCGGCGAGCGTGGCAGCATCGAGCGTATCTACCAGGACATTGCAACATTCTTCTGAGATGAGGGCGTCTGTATGAACACGACAACTCTTCTGCTGGCGGCGCGCCAGTCGCTGGCACTCATTGTCCTGATCGTCGCACTCGCCGCCGGGTTGACCGTAGCAACCTGGCTGCTCCCGCTCGGAGTGCTGGCGTATGTGCTCATGGTCTTCTTCGGTATGCGCGATCCGGTGCTGATCGATGCGGCGCGCCGCCCGCCGCCAACGCCGCGTCCACGCCTCGCCAGCCCTACATTCCGCGCGCAGATTGAAGCCATCGAACGTACCCAGCAGGAGATCTCCCGGAGCGCCGCGCAGTCTGGCGGCCCGCTGGCGCGCCTGCTGCTGCCCATCGCCGATCAGGGGCGCGAACTGGTTGAGGAGGCATACATTCTGGCGGACAAAGGGCAGATCATTGAGCGCTACCTGGCGTCTGTCGACCGCCGTAAACTCGAGCAGGATGTTGCATCCATCGATCAGCAGATGCGCGCGACGCAGGACCCGTATACCCTGTCGCAGTTGGCGGAGACGCGCCGGGCGCGGCTGGAAAAAATCCAGAATGTGCGCGACCTGGACACCTACATCGGGCGTATCAGTGCGCAATTGCAGAATATCAACGCCAGCCTTGACAATGTGCTAGCAGAGACGGTGCGTCTGCGCACTGCCGATGCCGCCAGCGCCGACAGCACCACCAGCCAGGTTGCGCGCCGCCTGGCGGATCTCAAATCGGACATGGACGCCTTCCAGTCGGTGCTCGATACCGCCCTGGCACGCAGCGGAGCAGTGTAACAACGGGCAGAGGCACGTCGCCGACGGATGGATTGGACGGATTGATTGATCGTCGGGGCGGGTCTGTGACCCGCCCGCGTGCCGGTGACGCGCCGCCGATGGATGGATTGTCGGGGCGGGTCTGTGACCCGCCCGCGTGCCGGTGACGCACCCGCGTAGGATTTTTACATGACAAGGAAAAACGATGCGATCCTGCACATCACTCATTCTCCTGATCATTGTCGGATTAGTTGCCTCAGCATGCGGCGACCTGATCGGTGGAGGAGGAGGTGACGCGCCCTCCAATGCGATCACGATCACCATCACCTACAGCCCTGAAAAGGACGACTGGTTGAAGGATCGCATCGCCGCCTTCAACCGTTCACGCACACAGGTTGAGGGACGCCCGATCATGGTCGAAGGTATCAACAAGTCGAGCGGTGAGGCGCGCACCGAGATCCGAAATGGGCGATTGCAGACTACCGTCTGGTCACCTTCGGCTTCCACCTGGCTGGAGGTCTTGAAGTACGAGAGCGGCAACCCGAACGTGGCAGCGTCGAATCAGCCGTTGGTTTTGACGCCGGTGGTCATTTCGATGTGGCGCCCGATGGCGGAGGCAATGGGTTGGCCCGACAAACCGATCGGCTGGTCGGACATGCTGGCGCTGATCGAGAACCCGCAGGGTTGGGGCGCCTATGGGCATCCTGAGTGGGGGCGCTTCAGCTGGGGGCATACCGACCCGGAGATCAGCACAACGGCGCTTTCAACGCTGCTGGCGGAGTTCTACGCTGCTACCGGAAAACAGCGCGACCTGACCGTCGCCGACATTCAGAAGCCGGAGAGCCAGGAGTTTATTCGCAAACTGGGGCGGGGCATCAAGCATTATGGCTACAACACCCTGGTTTTCAGCGAGAATATGCGGAAATTCGGGATGGGATACATCTCGGCGTTTCCGATGGAAGAGATCACGCTCATCGACTTTAATAAGAACAAAAATCCGCCAACGCCGCTGGTGGCGATCTACCCGCGCGAGGGAACCTTCTGGCACGACAACCCGTTCATCATCATGGCGAGCGCCTCGGAGCAGGAGCAGCGCGCTGCGGAGCAGTTCTACGATTTCCTGCTGACCGACGAGAGCCAGCGCCTGGCGATGAGTTACGGCTTTCGTCCTGCGAATGTGAATGTGCCTCTGGCAGATCCGATCAGCCCGGTGTATGGTGTGCAACCGCAGGGGGTGCAGAGTGTGCTGCCCGTGCCGCCGGCCGAGGTGATCGTCGCCGCCAAGAACGCCTGGTCGCTCAACCGCAAACGCGCTGACATTCTGATTGTGGTTGATGTTTCCGGCTCGATGGAGGGCGAAAAACTGGCAGCGGCAAAATCGGGGCTTGGAACCTTCCTGAGCCGCATTCTGCCGGATGATCGCGTCGGTCTGATCGTGTTCTCGACCGAATCTCGCGTGGTTGTGTCGCCGGCGCCGCTGTCGGATGTGCGTCTACAGCTCGACGACGCAATTACGATGATGCAGGCTCAGGGCAAGACGGCATTGTACGATGCGCTGATGGATAGCAAAAAGGTTTTCGATGCCCTGCCGCCAGTTGAAGGTGATCGCATTCGTGCAATTGTGCTGCTCTCGGATGGGCAGGACAATTCCAGCCGCGCGACGCTCGAACAGGTCCGGCAGGTGTTCGAGGAATCGGGCGTCAGCATCTTTCCGGTGGCATACGGCGCTGATGCCGATACCGCCGTCCTGCAGCAGATCGCCACATTCTCGCGCACTATCCTGGTGCAGGGCGATACCGGCGATATCGGTCAGATTTTTGAGAATCTGAGCAGGTATTTCTAGGTGTGAGGTGCGAGACGAGAGGCAAGAGGAACGCAAGGCGAAGATCTTTGTCCTGCGCACGCTTTGAAGACGCGGGCAGGCGCAAATCACCTTGCCTGACGGGTGCGTGGATGGCTCGCGCCTTCCTGATCACTCCTCCGAAAGCAGCAACACCTGCGTGATCTGCTCCCACTCGGCGTCGAGCGACACGCTGACAACCGGTCTGCCCGCCTGGCGATACCAGTACCCGGCATTCGCCAGGTCGCCCTCTTTGCGGTGCAGATAGGCATGCACCCAGGCGCTGTCGATGCTGTCATCGTCCTGTGCGGCGCGATGCGCGGCATGCCAGTCGCCGCGGGCATCGTACCACAGCGCCTGCAACGCGACGCTGAGACCGGGTGGAGGCGCATCGCCGGTCAATGACGCCCGAAATGCCTCAATGTCTCGGATCATTACGTTTTGCTCCTTGCGTTCAGGAAGAGGGCGATGCGCATTGTTTCGCCCTCCTTCCGCCAGGCGAGTCAACCCGCGCTCAGCGAAACTTTGATGCGGTGCATCAAACGCTCTTCGACCTCCCGCGGCAATTCGGCTGGCGCGTCGCGCAATGCACGGTAGATGTGAATGGTACGACTCAAGGTATCGTACACTGTCCGGCAGTCGGGGCATTCTGCGAGGTGCTGTTCCAATTCACGGCAGAGCGACTCGGCGAGTTCGCCGTCGAGGTAGTCGTTCAGTTGCGCCAGAATGTCACGGCAATGTTCGGGATCGTCGTGCTCGTGATGATGAGTGTCCATGGCGGACCTCCACGCGCCAGGGCTGCTGGCGCTCAATATTCCTGCATATATGCGGAGAGCAATTCCCGCAAACGCAACCGTGCCCGGTGCAGCCGCACTTTGACGGCGCTTTCGCCCAGACTGAGCGCAGCAGCGGTTTCTTCGGTGCTCAATCCCTGGATGTCGCGCAGCACAAAGACGACGCGCAGCGTTTCGGGAAGCGCCGCCAGCGCCTGCTCCAGCGTGGCGCGCAGTTCGCTGTTCAGCGCTGCCGCCGCCGGGTCGAACGTCCACGGCGTCAGGCGCTGCGGCATGTCGTCTTCCTGGATCGTCTCGGCAACATCGTCGAGATCGACGCGTGGTGCATGCTGGCGGAGGTGCATGAGCGCTTCATTCGTTGCAATGCGGTAGAGCCAGCTTCCCAACCCGCTGCGCCCTTCGTAGGTGTCAAGTTTGTCGCATGCCTTGATGAAGGTTTGTTGCAACACTCCTTCGGCTTCATCGGCATCGCCGAGCAGCCGCATCGCCTGCGCATAGACCAGCGGCGCAAACCGCTTGATCAGGCACGCGCACGCATCGGGATCACGGCGACGCAACCCGGTAAGCAACGCCTCCTCATTCTCGTAGATCGTCAGGTCGATGATTGGTCCGGGCATGGCACGGCTTTCATAGATTCAGATGCGAACGTCTCGATGCGCGTTACACAGTGCTGTCGTCCGATGTTTGCGGCCGGTTGAGGAATGCCTGGTGCAGACGCTCGAAGAGGGCGTCGCGCTGGCTGGCGGGAATGACACGCTGCCCCTCGTCGTGAACGAGCACAATCAGGCGTTGCGTGGTGTCGAGCACAACGCGACAATTGCGGCAGTGCGCAATATGTTCCTGCACCTCGGCGACCAGGGCGGCATCCATCTCGTGGTCGATGTAACTCGACAGATGAGCAATCAGTTCTTCACACGTCATTGTTGTGCTCCCCGGCAGCCAGCCGTGTTATGGCGCCATCCATTCGCCGAAGTACTCGCTCACCCGTTCGCGCAACGTCAGGCGCGCGCGATGGAGGCGCACCTTCAGCGCCCCTTCGCTGATACCGATGATCTGTGCACAATCAGCGGTCGAAAGCCCTTCAATATCGCGACAGACGAACGCCGCGCGCAGGGTGATCGGCAATGCTGCAATCGCGTTTCGCAGGATCTCCTGCGCCTCACGGCTGAGCAGACGATCCTCCGGCAGCGTGCTCCAGTCGGTCAGCGCCGATGGCATCGGCAGTGCGGCGTCCTCGTCGGGCAGGGACTCTTCGGGTCGTCGTCGGCGCAGGATCATGAGGGCGTGGTTGTAAGCGATGCGGTAGAGCCAGGTGCCGAGGCGAGCATGCTGCTCAAAACGGTCAATGGCTTCCAGCGCCGAAATGAATGTTGCCTGCACCGCTTCTTCGGCGTCGGCCTCATTACCAACGATACCATACGCCAGACGGTACACGCGGTCGGCATACCTCTCGAAGAAGGTCGCAAATGCCTGCGGATCGCGCCGGCGCAGCCCGTCGATCAGGGCAGATTCGTCATTCATACAGGCTCACAAAGGCGACAGATCGCTTCTGGTGCTATTATAGCGCATCGACTGGCACGAGCGAAAACCCTGTGTCATGGTACCTGTTCACGGTTGGGGGAAACGATGCCGCCGGTCGCCCAAAACGGAGGTTCGGCGGCAGCCCCGAAAAGGAGCAGCGGCGGAATGGCCTCAGCAAGCGCCCACGCACGACGCTCCGCCGCTCTGGGGTCCACACATAACGCCTGCGCTCTCAGGAAGAGCGTGAACAGATACGTGTCAGGGGGGGCAGCCATGCATGGACAGGAACCACCGTGTTCCTGAGAGACGGCGCCCGCGCTGAGTGCACGCAGCCCCGCGTCAGCGGGGCTGGTTCCGGGCATGTGTCCATGCCAGGGCGAGGGCGCGGCAGCGCTCTTCGTGCGATCCGCCCGACGGTTTCGCGTCGGGCAGTGCAGCGGGCTACCGCCTGACAAGTCACGCATGTACCCTGATTATAGGACGGAACAAGGAAGGGAGCAGATGCATGACCGACCCGACAACGCGCTTCCAGCGCTTCCAGCAGCGCTACCGTGACGGCGAGATTCCCTGGGATGCCGACCTGCCGCCGCCAGAAGTCATTGCGGTTGCCGACGTTCTTCCGCCGGGGCGGGCGCTCGACCTGGGATGTGGCACAGGGCGCGCCTGCGTCTATCTCGCAGCGCGTGGATGGTCTGTTGATGGCGTCGATTTCGTCCCTGAAGCGATTACACGAGCCGAAGAACGCATCCGACGCGCAGGGGTGACCGACAGGGTGCGCCTCTTTGCCGCATCGGTCACCGACCTGCACTTTTTGCGTGAACCGTATGATCTTGTTCTCGATGTCGGTTGCATGCATGGAATGACTGCAGAAGAACTCCGCGCCTATGCTGGCGAAGTTGCGCGCCTGACGCGCCCTGGCGGCCTGTATCTGCTCTTTGCGCATTTGCACGATGAAACATCGAGCGAGCCGCCGCGCTGGATTGCAAAAGGAGAGGTAGAACAACTATTTGCGCCCGACCTTGAGGTCGAGCGCATCGAATACGGCGTGACTCATGTGTGCGATACGAGCTGGCCCTCAGCGTGGTACTGGCTGAGGCGCAGGGGCTGAGCCGGCTATTCCTCAGCGGAGGCGCGACGTGGCGCAACGCGCGACGTCGAGCGTGTTTCCATCCACTGATGAATACGCTGCTCGATAGATGACTGAAAGGCGATGATGCGCCACGCCAATGTGGCCACAAAAGGCACAGACGAGGAAGCGAGCGAACGAATCGCACGATTCCACAGGGCGCGCGCCATGCGTAACCCACGATCACGCGGGCCGACCAGAATGACGCCTGCAATAACGATAACGAATCCAAATGGGATTGGCGAAATCGAAAGGATCAGACCGCCGATAATGCAGATCCAGCCTGTAATGATGCGTAGAAGCCGCAATGCCTGTCCCAACATGGTCGTGCCTTCCAGTCTGCAAGGATTATCTCATCCTGTTTACCAGTGTACCATATCGACCAGGCAATTGGAAGGGTGATCATTCCCGATCAGGTCGGGAGCGATTCCGTGTCTGCCTCTATACGCCGGGCTGAATTTGTGCTACCATCCGGAGCGAAGGCTGCTGCCCGCTTGTGGTTTGCGTTCCAGCGCGTCATAGACCGGCATGATCGTACTGATCGCATCAGTAACATACAAAGTGGGGTCCATGGACGAGAGCAGGCTCCAGGACATTCTGTTTCGCAGCGCACACGCCCGCGTGCTGGTGGTAGGCGATTTTGTGCTCAACCGGCGCCTGCAGATCGATCCGGCGCATGTTGAGTATTCGGAGGAGACGGGTCTCCCCTCTCATCAGGTTGCTGCTGTGGACATGATTCCTGGCGCAGCGGGGAACATTGCGGTCATCCTGCGCGCACTCGGGGTTGGAGTGACCACTCTTGGCGTGATCGGCGATGATGGTGATGGGTATGAATTGAGGCGAAGTTTGCGTCAGCGTGGTATCGACGAACGCGCAATGGTCGTTGCTGCCAACAGGTATACACCGGCTTCGATCCAGCCGGTGATTTCCAGCGCAATCTCTGTGCCGCAAGAGCTCGAACGGCTCGACATCCGCTCTCGCACTCCTATGGCGCCCTCGACAACAATGGCGCTGATCGAGCGTTTGCGGGCATTAGTGACTCAGGTTCATGCAGTGATCGTCGTCGATCATGTGGCCGAAGAAGAATGCGGCGTCGTCACGAGCCGACTCCGTCTGGAGATCGCTGATCTCTCCGCTCGTCACCGGAATGTCTGGTTTCTGGCAACCTCGCACTATCGTGTTGGACTCTTCCGGCATGTCATGATTGTACCTGATGCCCGCGAATGTGTACGTGCCGTTTACGCGAATGACAGCAGCAATCCGCCGCTGGCGCTGGTGGGGCAGGCTGCCGAGCAACTACGTCAGCGCACCGGCAAACCCGTGATCGTGACGCTCGGTGTGCGTGGGATGCTCGTGGTTCACGAGCAAGGGATGATCCACACGCCTCCTGTTCCAATAACCGGGCCGATCCAGTTGACTGGAGCGAGCGATAGCGCCATAGCAGCCGTGGCGGCGGCTCTGTGCGCAGGCGCTACATTAGACGAAGCAGTGGAACTGAGCAATCTGGCAGCCGCAGCCGTGATGCGCCGAACTGGTACAGACGAAGTGGCGTTGCAGAATCAGATCATCGCGATGTGGTGGGCGTATCATAAGAATGACTGAGCAACTGCCACGCCGGAACCTTCCCACCTTCAACCTGCAACCTTCCTGCCTTCAGTCCCCAGCGTCTCATACGCCTCGATCAGCATGCGCTCGGTCGTTTCCCAGCCGATGCAGGCGTCGGTCACCGATACGCCATAGCGCAGTTGCGAGCGGTCGGCGGGGATCGGCTGTTTCCCTTCGTACAGGTTGCTCTCGACCATCGTGCCAATGACCGCGTTGCTGGCGATGTGCTCCAGGAGCGCCTCACGCCAGACCTGCGGCTGGCGCGTATGGTCGCTGCCGGCATTGGCGTGGCTGCAATCAATCATGATGGCAGGGAGCAAACCTGCCGCCGCCATCGCCTGCTCGGTGCGCGCCACGGTTGCCGCGTCGTAGTTCGGTCCTGTGCTGCTGCCGCGCAGGATGATCATGCCATCCGGGTTGCCGGTGGTGCGCACCACGCAACTTTGCCCATCCTGGTCGATGCCGAGGAACGAGTGCGCCCGGCGCGCCGACAGAAAGGCGTTGACTGCCACCTGCACATTGCCGTCGGTGCTGTTCTTGTAGCCGACCGGCATCGAAAGACCGCTGGCAAGCGCCCGGTGGGTCTGCGACTCAACGGTGCGTGCGCCGATGGCAGTCAGGCTGATCAGGTCGGTGATATACTGCGGGCTGATCGGGTCGAGCATCTCGGTAGCGGTTGGCAGCCCCATATCATTGATGTGCAACAACAATTCGCGTGCGCGCCTCAGACCTTCATTCATATCGAACGAACCGTCGAGGTGCGGGTCGTTGATCAGGCCGCGCCAGCCGACGGTGGTGCGCGGCTTTTCGAAATAGGCGCGCATCACGATGACGATACGGTCACGCATTTCGATGGCGAGACGTACCAGGCGTCGGGCATACTCCAGCGCTGCGTCGGTATCGTGGATCGAACAGGGACCGACGACTGCCAGCAATCGCCGGTCTTCGCGGCGCATAATGCGCTTGATCGCTTCACGGGCTTCGTAGACTGTCAGTGCAGCGGCTTCGGTGATCGGGTAGCGCTCGCGCAGGATGCGCGGCGGAGTGAGCGGTTCAAAGGCAAGAACATGAAGATTATCAACCGGTCGCACAGGCATTACTCCTCGTTGTCATCGAAGTCGTCATCTTCCGGTTCCGGGAACGGTCCGAGCCGGTCGTAACGTTCCCACAATGAGAGTTTCGCATCGTTGGCTATTCTGGATGTCCTGGGCGTCAGGAGCATCTGGCGTGCAACAGCAGCCGACATACTCTCCTGATCGACCGCGCCGGCGCGGTAGCGCGCCATAATATCGCCATACATGTCGGCGAGACCGAGATACGCTATGGCGCGCACAATCCCTGCATTTAGCGCGCGATTATCGCTCTGCATCAATCGCCGGTGCATTTCGGCAATGATCGGTTGGCGCATCGCCTCATCGATGACTGTTACACACGCCAGCGCCAGGAGCGCGCCATCCTGCTCAATAACGCTGTACGCCGGGTTATCGACGTAAGCCCAGAGCGTCGCCACCACCGCCGCGCCGATCCGCCCGATCATTTGCGGCACGTCGTACTGCCAGATTTCGCGCGCAGGACTTATACCATAGGGTTCCATATCGGCGCTCTTCAGCAACGGCTCGACCATGCGCAACGGGCGCAGTTCACCAAGCAGGCGCAGCGCGTGGATGGGCGCATAGGCGACCGGCGGTTCCTCGTAGAAGAGCGAGACGCTGGTCGCCAGGTCGATCAATGGATCAACGGCGGCATCGCCGCAGCGCAGAATGTTGTTGACCAGGCGCTCGGTGGGGCGTAACCCAACGCGGCGCAGATGCCGGACATACTCGTCGGCGCTGAGACTGAGGCTCATGGCTATGCTCCTTCTCCTTCCAATGCAGCGCTCAGAGCCTCGGCGAACGCCATGTCGCACAGCGGACGGAACGTCCGCCGGTGTTGCAGTGTGGGACCGTAGCGACACAGCGCCTGTTGGTGCGCTGCTGTGCCGTATCCTTTGTGGGTTGCAAAACCGTATTCGGGCCAGTATCGCCCAAGCGTCTCCATGAAGCGGTCGCGCGTTACCTTGGCGATGATCGATGCGGCCGCGATCGACAGACAGCGTGCATCACCCTTGATCAGCACGCGCTGCGGGAGGGACCAGCCGTCGAGGTGCACTGCATCGATCAGTAGCGCGTCGGCGGGATGCGGCAGGCGCAGCAATGCCACCTGCATCGCCAGGCGCGTGGCGGGCAGAATACCATGGCTGTCGATAATGTGCGCCGGTGTTGCTCCGACTGCCCACGCCGCTGCCACGCTCGTAATGCGTTCAAAAAGGGTGGCGCGCTGTGCAGGGGTCAGCGTTTTCGAGTCGGCGACGCCGTCGAGCACCTCCGGCGCATCGATCACGGCGTCCGGTAGAACCACTGCTGCCGCAACCACCGGTCCCGCCCAGCAACCGCGTCCGGCTTCGTCAACCCCGGCAATGGCGCGATACCCGGCGGCGCGTAGCGCCCGTTCCTCTTCGACTGTCGGGTGACATCCTTTCATTGCGGAAGCCGGCGCATTCCCAGGACATACTGCACGATACCGCCGGGAGTCGTCGCTTCTCTGAACGAAACGTCCATGCCGGCGCGCTCGAACCGTTCGCCAAAGCGGTGCAGCGCAGCATTCGATACCGTCGTTGCTGGGCGCGGCGATCGCTGGAGCGTCACGCGGTATGCGGCATCGACCAGACGCGCGTAGGGCGAGTCGTCGGCAAAGCGCGCCCATAACGCAACAGCGACGGTTCCGCCAGGGCGAAGCACGCGCCGGATTTCGGCAATGGTTGCATCCTGGGCAATATACTCGCTCGGAAAGGTTGCGATGATCGTGTCGAATGACTCAGAGACGAAGGGAAGGGCGTGGGCATCGGCGCGCACGAGCGGCGTATGAAACCCGGCTTGCGCCAGACGACGCCGGGTGAGCCGAAGCATCTGCGGCGACCGATCCAGACCGGTAAAAAAACCGGTTCGGCGCTGTGCCAGCGCCAGTTGCACATGCCCGGTGCCGCAGCCAAGCTCCAGCGTCGCGCCACGCGCAAACTCCAGCACCGTCAACGTCCAGTCGCGCCACTGACCTGCCGACACTAGCGCGGCCACGGTGTCGTAAGTCCATGCGAACTCCTGGTAGAAGCGCGCAAACGCCCAACGTATCAGGCGCACGTAGAGTGCAGCAGGGGCGCTGACTGCCATAGAAACCAGGCAAATGGGCGACGGTTTAGCGTCGCTCTTTGATCCGCGCCGCTTTGCCAGTCAGACCGCGCAGGTAGAACAGGCGCGCGCGCCGCACCTTGCCGCGGCGAACGACCTGAATGCTCTCGACGCGCGGCGCGTGGACGAGGAATGTGCGCTCGACGCCGATCCCGTGCGATGCAATGCGCCGCACGGTAAAGTTTTCATTGAGTCCGCTCCCCCGCTTGCGGATGACGACCCCCTCGAACTCCTGGATGCGCTCGCGGTTCCCTTCGACAACGCGCACACCGACGCGCACAGTGTCGCCGACGCGGAACTCGGGAACCTCCTGCTTCATATAGCGGCGCTCGATCTCTTCTATAATCTGCTGTGACATTGCTGCCTGACTCCGGTCTACACAAAGAGAGCAGGGCGAACATCGGCGCCCTGCTTGCTTGAACACTGATGCGGATTATAGCATATGCTCGCAGTGGAGGCAAATGGAGTCGTATGAACCAACCGCTCGACATTGGCGTCGTCTTTCCGCAAACGGAAATAGGCGACGATCCCGGCGCGATCTGTGAATACGCACAGGCGGTTGAGGCGCTCGGTTATCGGTACATCCTGGCATACGACCATGTCCTTGGCGCTGATCCGTCGGTCCGCCCCGGCTGGAGCGGACCGTACACCAGCGAGTCGTTGTTCCACGAACCGTTCGTCCTGTTCGGGTACCTGGCCAGCATCACCACGACGATTGGCCTGGTCACCGGGGTGATCATTCTGCCGCAGCGACAGACGGCGCTGGTTGCCAAGCAAGCGGCTGAGGTCGATGTACTGAGCGGCGGACGCCTGCGCCTGGGGATCGGCATTGGCTGGAATGAGGTGGAATACCAGGCATTGGGGGAGAACTTCCACAATCGTGGGATGCGCAGCGAGGAGCAGATCGCCGTGCTGCGCGCCCTCTGGTCTGAGAAGGTCATCACCTTTCGCGGCCGCTGGCATACTATCGAGGCAGCCGGCATCAATCCGCTGCCGCCACGCCGATCCATCCCGATCTGGATCGGCGGGTATGCTGAAGCGACCCTGAAGCGCGTTGCGCGGATCGGTGACGGCTGGATCACCTTCCGCCCGCCGGACGAAACGACCCGCGCCGCGCTCGAACGCCTTGCCGGGTATGCCCGCGATGCAGGGCGAGATCCATCGACGATAGGCATTGAGACGCAGTTGAACCTGCGCTCGGTTGTGGAAGATCGCTGGCAGGCATACGTCGATGCCTGGCGTTCGCTCGGAGCACGCTATCTTTGCCTCAACACTATGGGGATGGGATTGACGAGCGTCGATCAGCACCTGGCGGTGTTACAGCGCGCGGCGTACCTGGTCAGATGACGGTCACCGCCGCCGGGCACGCCGCTGTGGACAGAGGCCGGTGCTGCTGCTCATCCCCCGGTCACGCCCGCGCCTTCGCTGGTGACGGTCATCTGCGCCCCGCGCCCCCGCCGGGAGATGACGGTCACCACTGCCAGCTACCCCGCTGCCGGATGCGCCCGGCAGTGGTCGGGGATTGCTGGGGTATGCCTGCTCACCCAGGTGACAGTCATCTGCGCTATGGGCAGTGGTATAATTCAAAGAGATGCCGCGTTCCACCTATCCATAGCCCAGGAGAGTGCGCATGATCTTCGACGACAACCCCCACGCCTCGATTCGTATTTTGCGGACGCGCATGCCGTATGCGACATTTGATATGCGACCCTGGTCGCCGGCTGTGAATGTCTTCGAGACCGAACAGGCGATGCTGCTGGTCGTCGAACTGGCCGGCGTCGAGTCGTCGAATGTGCAGATCGAAGCGCATCCGCAGTTTGTGCGCATCGCTGGCGTGCGCCAGATTGCCCTGCCCCACGATCTGCGCCGCCTGCATCGAATGGAAATTGCCTCTGGCGCGTTTCAGATAGAAGTGCCCTTTGATCGCCCCATCGATCCGGATCGAACTAGCGCGCGTTTCACCAATGGCTTGCTGGAAATCTGGCTCCCTTTCGCCGGTCGCGGCGTTCGTCAGATCGTCGTCCGTGTCCATCGGGAGGGTGAGGTATGAGCACTCCAACACCAACCCAGGACTCGCCCGATATCCCGGAGGTGCTGCCGATCCTGCCGCTCAACAACGTTGTGCTGTTCCCCGGTATGTTCCTGCCCCTCGTTGTCAGCGGCGACGCATGGGTGAAACTGGTCGATGAGGCGGCGCTTGCAACAAAGATGGTCGGCGTCTTTATGCGCACTCAGCCCGGTGAGGGGTTCGATCCGCTGGCGCTGGCGCGCACCGGCTCTGTGGCCTTGATTATCCGCATGCTGCGACTGCCGCACGGTGCGGTGCAAATTCTGGTGCAGGGGCAGGCGCGCATTCAGATCAGGCAACTGATCGTCACCGAGCCGTATCCGCAGGCGCGCGTCGCCGTTCATCGCGATCCTGCCGTGCTGTCGATGGAGGTCAGTGGTCTGGCGCGCGCGGCGCTTGCCGCCTTCCAGCAGATCATTCAGCTCAGCCCGACGCTCCCCGATGAATTGGCAGTCGTCGCTGCCAACACCGCGCAACCCGGCATGCTGGCGGACCTGATCGCGGCAAATCTGAACCTCAAGCCGGAAGAGCAGCAACTTGTGCTCGATACGCTCGATGTACAGGAACGTTTGCGCCAGGTGCTCAGTTTCCTCGAACGCGAGCGCGAAATCCTGACGATCGGGCGCAAGGCGCAGGAAGAGATGTCGAAAAGCCAGCGCGAATATGTGCTGCGCCAGCAACTCGAGGCAATCAAACGCGAGTTGGGCGAAACCGATGAGCACGCCGCCGAAATCGCCGAGTTGCGCCGTCGCCTGGAGCGCATGCCTCCCGGCGCTGCCGAGTATGTCGTTGCCCGCACATACCTGGACTGGCTCCTTGACCTGCCGTGGAATGTCAGCACGGAGGACAACCTTGATCTGGCGCAGGCGCGCCAGGTGCTCGACGAGGATCACTACGACCTGGAGCGGATCAAAGAGCGGATTGTCGAATATCTGGCGGTGCGCAAACTGCGGCTCGAGCAGGATGCCAGCGGCAGCGCGCGCGGTCCCATCCTCTGCTTCGTCGGTCCCCCCGGCGTCGGGAAGACCAGCCTGGGAGCCTCGATTGCGCGTGCGCTGGGGCGCAAGTTCGTGCGGGTGGCGCTTGGCGGCGTGCGCGACGAGGCGGAGATCCGCGGGCATCGCCGCACCTATATCGGCGCGCTGCCAGGGCGTATCATCCAGGGGATCAACCGCGCCGGCAGCAACAACCCGGTCTTCATGCTCGATGAAGCCGATAAACTCAGTGTCGGTTTTCAGGGCGATCCGGCGGCTGCGTTGCTGGAAGTGCTCGACCCGGAGCAGAACGCAGCGTTTGTTGATCGCTACCTCGATGTGCCGTTCGACCTGAGCCGTGCGCTTTTCATCTGTACTGCCAACCGTTCCGATACGATTCCGCCAGCGCTGCTCGACCGCATGGAACTGCTGGAACTCGCCGGTTACACCGAGATGGAAAAACTGGAGATCTGTCGGCGCTATCTAATCCAGCGCCAGCGGAACGAGCAAGGTTTGGCGGAGCGTGCTCCGACGATTACTAAAGCGGCGCTCCAGCGCCTCATCCGCGAATACACCCACGAGGCGGGCGTGCGCAACCTGGAGCGACGGATCGGCGCCATCTATCGCAAAATGGCGACGCGCGCGGCGGAAGGTCAGCCGTTGCCGGAGCAGGTGGACGCGCCCGACCTCGATGACCTGCTTGGACCGCCGCGCTTCCGCAGCGAAATGCTGCTTGGCGAAGATGAAGTGGGTGTGGTGACCGGGCTGGCATGGACGCCAACCGGCGGTGATATGCTCTTTGTCGAAGCGAGTGTCGTGCCCGGCAACGGTCAGTTGACGTTGACCGGTCAACTTGGCGATGTCATGAAGGAATCGGCGCGCGCTGCGCTGACCTACGCGCGATCACGGGCGCGGTCGCTGAGTATTCCGACCGACTTTGCGCAGATCTGCGATATTCACATCCACGTCCCGGCTGGCGCTGTGCCAAAAGACGGACCATCCGCCGGCATTACGATGGCAAGCGCGCTTATCTCAGCACTGACCGAACGTCCTGCGCACAAACACGTCGCCATGACCGGCGAAATCACACTGCGCGGCAAGGTGCTGCCGATTGGCGGGGTCAAAGAAAAATTGCTGGCGGCGCAGCGTGCTGGCGTGCGCACGGTGCTGCTGCCAAAGGCGAATGCGCCTGACCTGCGTGAATTGCCGGAGGAAACGCGCCAGCAACTCAACATCGTGCTGGTTGAACACATGGACGAGGTGCTGCCGCATGTTTTGCATCCCAAGAGCGAGCCGGTCACTCTGCCTGAACCCGCACCAGCCGATGGGGTCGGCACGGAACAGGTGACATAGGCATGTTCTTCGAGGGAAGTCTTACGGGGTGGGTTTTTTCCGGTGCGCTCTTGTATTGCCCATTACAAGCCTCATACCAGGTGGCGTTCAGTCAGACAAGATGTTCGCGCGTTCGTTGGGCAAGGCGCAACGGTCAACGCGCACCGGCAGGCATGTCGTGGACGCAGACTGTGCCTTGGCATCAGCAGCCCCAGCGGGGCTTGCACATGCGGTGAGCGCCGTCGAACTGCGTCCTCAGCGAGGGCTTTCGCCCGCAGCGGCCCGGCATCCTGCCGCGCGCACCGGCAGTATGGTACAAATGACCGCGATTTAGCGCCTATCCGAAAAATCGCTGACTGAAGTGCGACCGGGTAGGCGAAGGCGATGCCTTCGCCTACCCAACGAGTTTTTTCGAATAGGCTCTTAGTATCAGTATGCGCGCAAGGGCGAGACGCCGCCTTGCGCTCGTCACATTTGAAAAACGCAGTGCCTGAAAGGTCGGAGGAGAGGGCAGCAAGACCTCGTTGTCTAGAAAGGATCCAACAATGTCGTTGAAGGAGCGTGTGGACAGTCTCTTGAGCGCAGCCGCCGAGCGAGGGAATGTTCCTGGGGTCGTGGCAGTCGTCGTAGACCGCGAGGGGGTAGTGTACGAAGGGGCGTTCGGGAAGCGCAATCTGGTGACCGGCGAGCCGATGACGGTCGATACGGTCTGCTGGATTGCGTCGATGACCAAGGCAATCACCGGCGCCTGCACCATGCAGATGGTTGAGCAGGGGAAACTCGACCTCGACACCCCCGCCAGCCAGTGGGTTCCAATGCTGGCGCAAGCGCAGGTACTGGAGGGATGGGACGACGAGGGGAAGCCAAAACTGCGTCCGCCAGCGCGCCCGATCACGCTGCGCCAGTTGTTGACGCACACAGCCGGGTTTTCCTACGAGTTCTGGAGTGCTGACATTCTGCGCTACCAGGAAGTGATGGGCGTGCCTGGCATCGCCAGCGGGAAGATCGCAGCGCTGAGCACGCCGCTCCTCTTCGATCCGGGCGAACGCTGGGAGTACGGCATCAACATCGATTTCGCCGGGCTGGCTGTCGAAGCGGTCAGTGGCAAGCGATTGAGCCAGTACATGCAGGAGCATCTGCTGGGTCCGCTTGGGATGAACGACACTGCCTTCAAGATCCGTCCCGACATGCGCGCGCGTCTGGCGACTGTCCACGCGCGCGGTGACGATGGTTCGCTGGCGCCGATCGAATTCGAGATCCCACAGGACCCGGAGTTCGAGATGGGGGGCGGCGGGTTGTACGGCACGGCGGGGGACTATGCCCGCTTCATTCGGATGGTGCTCAACCACGGTGAACTTGATGGCGTGCGGGTGCTCAACGCCGAAACGGTTCACCTGATGTGCCAGAATGCAATCGGCGATCTGCGGGTGACGTCGATGAAGAGCGTAATGCCGCAATTCTCCAACGATGCCGAATTCTTCCCGGGGTTGCCCAAGGGGTGGGGGATAACCTGGCAGATCAATCTCGAGCCTGCGCCAACCGGTCGTCCGGCGGGCGGTCTACAATGGGCTGGCCTGGCGAACTCGTACTTCTGGATTGACCTCGAGCATGGCATTGGCGGGGTCTACCTGACGCAGATCACGCCGTTCGCCGATACGACGTCGTTGCCGCTATTCGAGGCGTTCGAGACGGCAGTTTACCAGTCGATGTAACGTTGAGAGCGCCGGTGGCATCTCAGGCATAGGCGCCCAAACATGACCACAGGTGTAGGGGCAGGTCTCAGACCTGCCCCGGTCAGAGCCAGTCTGAGGTCGGCCCCGGTCAGGGCCAGTCTGAGGTCGGCCCCGGTCAGGGCCGGTCTGAGACCGGTCCCAACAGGAGACACTATGGCACACATCGAACTCACATGGATTTACGACCGGACATTTCTCGGCGTCGACAGCACCAACCACAGCATCGTTCTTTCCCCCGGCGGCGGCGTGGGGGTCAAGCCGTCGGAAACGATGCTGATTGCGCTGGCATCGTGCTCAGCCGTTGATTTGGTCGAAATACTGAAGAAGCAACGGGCGACGCTGCACCGCCTGGCGATCACCGTCGATGGCGAGCAGGACGCCGATCCGCCATGGCGATACCGCCGGATCCATCTGCGCTACCAGGTGATTGCGACTGACGTAACGCTCGAAAAGGTTCAGCGAGCGGTCGATCTGGCGCTCAACGAGTATTGTTCGGTTCGCTCCTCGCTGCACCCGGAGATCGAGGTGACGTTCGAGATCGATCTCGGCGTTCCGGGTTAAGGAATCGGGAACCGAGAACTGAGAACCGAGAACCGAGAACCGGGAACTAATACGAATGAGAGGCAGACGGTGGCAGAGCCTGTCGCAGTGGACGGTGGCAGAGCCTCTCGTAGCGGACGGTGGCAGAGCCTGTCGAAGCCAGCGTCCGCTTGTTGATGCTAGTTGATCCTATTGCCAGAGCCACGACTGAGGTTGGCTGAGCCTGTCGAAGCCAATGTCCGCCGCTCCAGGTTTTGGTTGTTCGCTCTATCGGGCATCGGGGCGCCCCCCTTCGCTCCGTGTGGGAGAGAGGGGCAGGGGGTGAGGAGCAACCAGGCATCGGAACGCAGGTCAGGGCGCGGCAGCGTCTCACCTCCCTGCCCCACCCCTGCCCTCCCCCCAGGTGGGGAGGGGGTCGCCGTTGCGCTGATTGCGGCGCTCGTCCCGGCTGCCCTCCCCCCAGCGGGGGGAGGGTGTGGGAGGGGGGAGGGGTTGCCGTGTTTCCCCCTCCTGCGTGTAGACGCAGGGCGAGGGGATGAGGGTGTCAACTTCCCCCTGCCCCGCATGTGGGCGAAGGGGGGCAGGGGGGATGAGGAGAAAACGGCAATTCCCAAACCTTCAACCTTCGCCCATACTACGCTGCTCCACCGGTGATCTTGATAACATGGGCAGGCGAGTCGGCGAGCGGCGATGGCAGGGTTACGGTTAGTCCGCTGTCGTGTTGCACAGCCGTGATCGCCTCATAACCAAGAAGGGTCACGCCCCCCGATCCGGCGGGGATGGTCAGATCCAGCAAGGTGACGTCGGATTGCTGCGGCGTGTCGAGCATGATCGCGTACAGGTCGTCGCCCTTGCGGGTGAAGCGTACCCCGACGCCAGCATCAGTTGCGCCCTCGGCGCGTCTCCAGGGGCGCGTGCCGTAGATCGCCTCGCCGTTGACCGCCAGCCACGCGCCGAGCGCTTCAAGCCGCTCCGCCTGCTCCGGCGGGATCGTGCCATCGCTCATCGGACCGACATTGATCAACAAATTGCCATTCTTGCTGACAATGTCGATGAATGATCTGATCAATTCAGCAGGCGAGAGCATCGTATCAACCGTTTCGTTGCGGTTGTAGCCGAACGAATATCCGAGACCCCGGCACGACTCCCACTTCTCGGCTTTGATGTCGGGGAATACCGCATATTCCGGGGTGCGGAAGTCGAAGTGCGGCGGCGTGGGAAGCATGCCCTGCGCCAGCGCCTGCATCATCGCTGCGGGATCAGGCGGACCATCGCCGACCGGCGCCTGGGTGAAGCGGTCGTTGATGACCCCTTCGGGAACGGTGTTGTAATAGTAACTGAACAACTCCGCCAGGTTCGCCGCTGCCGGGTACCCGATGTCATTCCACAGGACGCTGGGCTGGTAGCGGTCGATCAATTCCTTCCAGTGAGCATTGGCGTACTCAACGTAGTCCTGTCGCTGTGGCACACCCATGAACAGGTCGATAATGTCGCCAATTACCCGGTCGTTGAACGTCCAGTCAAGACCGCCGGAGTAGTAGAGACCCATACGCAACCCGGCAGTGCGCACTGCGCCGGTCAAATCGCCGACCAGATCGCGAGTTGCGTGGTATCCTTCGCGGAATGGATTGGCGCGCGCGCTAGGCCAGAGCAGAAAACCATCATGGTGTTTGGTGGTGAGGACGACGTACTGCGCTCCAGCGCGTTTGAACAGGTCCGCCCAGACTGCCGGGTCCCACGTCGCCGTCTCGCGGTTGAACGTCTCGGCGAAGCGCTCATACGGGAAATCGGCGCCGAAATGTTGGGCATGGTACGCTGCTGTCGGACTGCCGGGAATACGCATTGAGTTCATGTACCACTCAGCGTATGGATTGCGTCCAAACCATCCTTGCCACCCTTCTTTTGCCACGACCTCGTGGAGCGGTCCGGTCGTCGGCGCCCAGCCGGGAACCGAGTACAGCCCCCAGTGAATGAAAATCCCCAGTTTGGCGTCGTGAAACCAGTCAGGAACGATGTGCGTACGCACGGATTCGAGGGTTGGTTCGTAGGTCATTGTCGCTCCTTTGTGCTGAAGAACGGGGTTAGGGGTTTAGGGTTAGGAAAATTTTCCACTGCCCGTCTATCCACTTTCCACCTTCCACCTTCGCATTCGCCACCTTTCACCTTCCATCTTCCCGTCCGCCTCGTAGTTCTTGTTCAATATTCAACGCACTCCGGACGCGCTGGCGGCGCGCCCCTGCCATATCGCCTTCTCATAGGAAGATCAACGGGATATGAGACAATCTCGTGATCGGCGTTGGCTTCGACAGGCTCAGCCAACGCCAACCGCTCCAAGGTGCATGCGTGTTTGTCCGGATGGAGATTGATCTTCCTATCAGGTGGACGGTGCTACGGGTCAGACACGCCCTGTACGGATGCGCCAGCAGTGCGCCTCTACCTTTGCCCCTTTAACCTTCCCACCTTCTCTCGCGCCAGGCTGCACCGCTCGGGTATTCGTACATCACCAGCGACGCGGGCTTCATTTCGATGCTGTAGCCAGGCGCCTGCGGCGGCATGTACCGAGCGTTGCGGATGACGACCGGATCGACGAAGTGTTCGTGCAGATGATCAACGTATTCGATAACGCGGTTCTCCAGTGAGGCGGAGACGCAAATATAATCCCAGATCGACAGATGTTGCACGTACTCGCACAGCCCGACACCGCCAGCATGTGGGCAGACCGGCACGCCGAACTTTGCTGCCATGAGGATAACCGCGAGCGCCTCGTTGACTCCGCCGAGACGACATGCGTCGATCTGACAAAAACTGATGGCGTTTGCCTGAAGCAGTTGTTTGAACATAATGCGGTTCTGCACGTGCTCACCGGTTGCGACGCCAACCGGCGCTACTGCACGGGCAATCGCTGCGTGTCCGAGAATATCGTCTGGACTGGTCGGCTCTTCGATCCACCAGAGATCGAATTCGGCAAGATCGCGCATCCAGGCGATTGCCTGGGGCACATCCCACACCTGATTGGCGTCCGCCATCAGTCTACGGTCAGGACCGACGACCTCGCGGATCAGGCGGGCGCGGCGACGGTCGGCGTCGAGATCGCGCCCGACCTTCATCTTGATATGCTGAAAGCCGGCATCAATCGCCTCCTGGCACAGGCGGCGCACCTTATCGTCAGAATAACCGATCCAGCCGGCGGATGTCGTGTAGGCAGGGAACCCGTGCGCGCGCATCTCCGCCTCGCGTTCGGCGCGCGTCGCTTGCTGGCGGCGCAACATCTCATGCGCCTCGTCAAGCGTCAGCGCATCGGAAATGTAGCGAAAATCGATACAGCGCACCAGGTCCTCCGGCGACATATCGACCAGCAGTTTCCAGAGCGGCTTCTGCTCGACCTTTGCCCACAGGTCCCAGACGGCGTTGACGACGGCGGCGGTCGCCAGGTGGATGACCCCTTTCTCCGGTCCAATCCAGCGCAACTGGCTGTCGCCGGTGATCATGCGCCAGAAGGCGCCCATATCGGCAGTGATCGACTCGAGGGAACGGTTCAGCACCATGGGCAACAGCGCCTGACAGGCTGCCACACATAATTCATTGCCGCGCCCGATGGTGAACGTCAGACCATGACCGGTCAGACCGGGCACATTCGTATAGAGGATGACATATGCCGCTGAATAGTCGGGATCGGGGTTCATCGCGTCCGATCCGTCGAGGGTGCGGGAGGTGGGAAAGCGGATGTCGCGCGCTTCAGCGCGGGTAATGGTGATTGCCATACGCACGTGCCCGTCGCAATAAAATATATATGATGCACGTAGTGTACGACGGCGCATACCTGGTGTCAAGTCTGATAGCGCAATCAACCAGATGTTGCACAATACTTGCCCGTGCTGACCGTCTTGCGGCGGACGTTGGCTGAGCCTGTCGAAGCCAACGTCCGCCGCTCCACGTCCTTGATGGTCCAGGTTTAGAGCCTATCCGCAAAATCTGCGCGACGTGCGATCGGGTGGGCGAAGGCATTGCCTTCGCCCGCCCAACGATCTTTTCCGGCTAGGCTCTTAGTCCGATGTTCACGGTCAACCGTATCCAGACTCGCAGGTGCGGGGCGTGATCTGGTTACGAGGCGCCGCATTGCTGCGGGCTGAAGCCCTCGCTTCCGCTTGACAGTGCGAATGGAAATAATATAAAATATTAGTGTCACTCCCTCTTATGGGCAAAAACGCACCATGAACGATATTCCTCAACGTACCATGACCGAGCAAGTCATGGCGCGCCTGCGTGACATGATACTGAGCGGCGAACTTGCGCCAGGGTCGCGCCTTGATCAGAACGAACTGGCGCGGCGCTTCGGCGTCAGCCTGGTGCCGCTGCGCGAGGCGCTGGCGCGCCTGCAATCGAGCGGTCTGGTGCGGATCGTGCCGCACCGCGGCGTTTTCGTCGAGTCGTTGTCGGTCGACGAGTTGCTTGACATTTATCAGATGCGCGAGGCGCTCGAAGAACTGGCGGCGCGGCTGGCAGCGCCGCGCCTGAGCGCCGCCGACCTGACGACCCTCGATCGATTGAAAATCGAGATGGAACAGACCGCAACGATTGATGATTTCGATACATTCCTTGATCTCCACCGTGAGTTTCACTTCACCATCTACCGGGCGACGGGTCGGCGGCATCTGGTGCAGTCGATCACGCACCTCTGGGACCTGAGTGCGCGCTACCGGCGGTTTCAGTTGTACGCCTTTCCAGAGCGGGCGCGCGCGTCGCTGTTCGAGATCCAGGCGATCCTCGATGCATGTCATCGGCGCGACCCCGACGCGCTGGCGTGCATGGTGCGTTATAAAGTGCATCAAACCGTCATCAGTCTGCTCGATGTCATGCGTCGTGAACAAACGGTCGCCGCGCTGGTCAATGGAAAGCATGTCGAGACGCAGTAATACTAATGCGCGGTCATTCGTACCATACTGCCGGGACGCGCAGCGGAGCGCCAGGGCGCTGCGGGCTGAAGCCTGCGCTGAGGACGCGGCTCGACCTTGCTCACCGCACGCGGTTCGACGGCGCTCACCGCACGTGCAAGCTCCGTTGGGTCTGCTGACGCCAAGGCGCAGTCATGCGTCCACGACCGCCAAAGCGCGTTGTGGATTGTTACGCCTATCCGGGAAAGATTGCGGATTAGGTGAAGGCATTGCCTTCGCCTACCCGGTCGTATCTGAGGAAACAACCGTGGTTGTTGACAGGTGATGAGACGACGCGCGCTGATAGCCAACGTATTTGCTGCATTCGCCTTTATCGTCGCGGTTGGATGCGGCGTTGGCGGATGGACGGTCCGTCGCGGCGCTGTTACTCCGCCGCCGTTCGCTATCGACTTTGGCGTCGCGCAGGCGCTCGGTCGCCTCTCGACGGTTCCGGTCTGCTCGTATGCCACGTCATGTCTGCTCGATCCGTCCGGTCGTGATACCACGATCTATACCGTCTGGCTGATTCAGCGCCCAACTCAATCTAAGGCGCCGGTGCGCGCTCTTCGCCTGTTCAGCATTGTGATCGAAGACGGATCTTAAACCTTTTCTTGACAATTCGATCCGAAAATTATAAAATACACATATCTTCTCCATATCCGACGCACCTCGACGTGCATTCGCTTCGATGAGCCTGTGAGTAGAAAGACAGTGACGTCTGTTCCGCTGCCCGGTCTTCAATACTGGCCACGCCCGCCTGACCGGACTGCTGTCGATGACCACGATTACAACGGCGCCACGGGTGCTCTGTTTCGCTTTCTCGGAACCGAAGAGGTGATCTGGGGCGTCGTCGGGTTACTCTAGACTATCCGCATGGCAGACCGGGCTCGTCGCAGTGCCGCTCCACGACAACCGCGCCGGACATCTGGTTCGATATGCGCCTCGAAGATTGCTGGATTCCCGATGCACTGATTTGGTCCGATGGCAGCGTTCATGGACGCGATTTAGACCGATGGGACGCCGCTGACCGGTGCTGTCGGCGCCCTGCACACACTGCGTCTGGCGCGCGCAGCGTACCGCTCCGCCGCCGAACATCGGTCGGTGCGCCCTGACGAGTCATAAACCTGGTTTATGCCACGAAGAAAGGAGGCGCTCGCAGAGTCTTCGGTCAACCTCAGGCATTCAGATGCTTCTCGCACGCGTGCGACTATGGCGCCTGCATCGCAATCCATCGCACTGGCGGCATATCAGTATCAGGCGCAATCATCCCGGCACATGTAGGACAACAATGGAGGGACCCCATGACTACGCATCACGAGGAAGAACTTGCGCAGGAGTTCAAGCGACGCGGTTTGAGCCGACGAGAGATGCTCCAGATCGGCGCGCGCCTGGGGCTGAGCGGCGCAGCCATGGCGGCGGTTCTGGCGGCGTGCGGTCAGGCGCCGCAGCAACCAGGCGCAGGCGCTGCCCCTACCGCGCCTCCCGCACCGGAACCGACGCCGGTATCGCTCTTTGACCCCGAAGAAGGCAACAGCGGTTGGCCCACGAACGCCATTCCCGATCCGACCGAGCGGGTGGAGATCAGTGTAGCGCATTCCTGGGATGCCGTCTTCTTTGAGCGTCAGAAGCAGTTCGATGCGCTCTTCATGCAGCGCCATCCGAATATCGTCGTCAAAGCCGAAAATACCCCGTTCGGCGAGTATCGTCAGAAGTACGTCGCACAGGCGGCTGGCAACGCCCTGCCCGACATCATGTACTGCCAGTTCTCATGGGCGCAGGAGTTCATCAAGAATGGTCTGTTCCGCCCGCTCGACGACTATATCGCCAAAGAGAAGGATTTCAACCTGCAAGACTTCACCCTGCAATCGCTGGTGTCGTACCAGCGTGATGGCAAACTGTGGGGCATCCCGTATGATGAAGGTCCCGCCAATCTGTACTACAACAAGGACATTTTCGATGCCGCCGGCATTCCCTACCCGGACGAAACCTGGGACCTCGAAAAACTGAAGGAAGTCGCGCTGAAACTGACACAGGGCGAAGGTCCGAACAAGATTTTCGGGCTGGGTGAACTCCCCTCCCTGGGCGACTCGCTGGTCGCACCCCCCTACCTCATGCCTTTCGGTGCGCAATATCTGCGCGAACCCAAGGAGGATGAGTGCCTGATCAACCAGCCCGAAGCCGTTGCCGCCCTCGAATGGTGGCAGGAGTTGCGCGACAAGGGCGCGGTTCCCAGCCCGGCGGATTTGCAGAACGTTGCATGGCCCGCCTTCCAGTTCGGCAAGATCGCCATGACGATGCAGGGTTCGTGGGCGACCCCGCCGATCCGCGCTGGTGCAAAGTTCAACTGGGACATCGCCATGTGGCCCAGAGGTCCCAAGGCGCACGTCACCTTCTCCGCCGGCAGCGCCTATATGATCACGCGCGATAGCAAGAACCCCGATGCGGCATGGATCTATCTGAATGAATACCTCTCGACCGCCGGTCAGTCGTATATGTGGGGAATCACCGGGCGCGGCAGCCCGGCGCGCCTCTCGGCATGGCCCTCGTACCTCAATTCGAAGTTTGCCCCTCCTGGCGCGAAGTATGTTGAGCAGGCGATGCGCACGATCGCCAGCCACGACATCATCGACCAGCCGACCGGTCCACAGGTCACTCAGGCGGCGGGACCGATCTGGGATCTGGTGGTGGCGGGCCAGCTGAGTGTGAGGGAAGCGTGTGATCAGGTGTTCGCCGCAGTGGATCCGATTATTGCCATCAATCGGGCGTGAGGCGTCGGTAGTGGACGTGGGCTTCGACAGGCTCAGCCCCCGTCCATTCCGATGGACGAGGCAGGCGGGGGCTTCGACAGGCTCAGCCCCCGTCCATTCCGATGGACGAGGCAGGCGGGGGCTTCGACAGGCTCAGCCCCCGTCCATCCCACGACAGTCCAGGTACGATTTGGACATTGCGAGAACGGTCACGATCATGATTTCACCGTGGCGGGGGGATGCATGGCCATTCAACAGCAGATCGAGCAACCTGCGGCGCGACCGATGGGCAAGCCCAAATTGGGCAAACTGGCGCGTCGTGAAGAGCGTGAGTTCTATCTATTCATTTCGCTCTGGATCGTTGGATTTATCGCGTTCGATGCCGGACCGATCCTGGCGTCGTTTGTCATCAGTTTTACCAACTGGTCGATGATGACGCCGCCCAACTGGACGGGATTGCAGAATTATCAGCGATTGATTGCCGATCCACTCTTTTATACCGCAATGTGGAATTCGCTCTATTTCGGCATCGGCAGCGTCGGTTTCGGTCTGATCATCTCGTTTTTGCTGGCATTGCTACTCAATCAAAAAGTTCTGGGCATTTCGGTCTTTCGCACGATCTTCTATTTACCGTCGGTGGTCAGCGGCATTGCGGTGGCAATTCTGTGGATTATGATTTTGCACCAGGATTTCGGGCTGATCAACACGGTGCTCTCCTGGTTCGGCATCAAGGGACCGGGGTGGCTGGTGCAGCCACAGTGGGCAAAACCGGCGCTTATCCTGATGAGCCTGTGGGGCGCGGGCGGTTCGATGGTGATCTACCTGGCGGGCTTGCAGAGCGTGCCGCAGCACCTGTACGAAGCCGCATCGATCGATGGCGCCGGTCCGTGGATGAAATTCTGGAATGTGACCGTCCCGATGATGTCGCCGGTCATTTTTTATAACCTGATCGTCGGGTTCATTGCGTCGCTCCAGGGGTTTGTGCTGGTGCTGATCATGACCAACGGCGGCCCGGCGAATGCGACATTGATGTTCGGTCTGTACATCTACCGGGTGGCGTTCCAGTTCTTCCAGATGGGGTACGCTTCGGCGCTGGCGTGGATTCTGCTCGTCGTCATTATGGTCATTACGGCGCTGCAATTCCTGGGCGCGAAGTACTGGGTGTTCTACGAGGGTGAGACAGTGCGGTGAGGGTGGTTGACCCATTGGCGTTCGATGACGAGGGAGTTGTAATGAGTGCCAATCTTCAGCAAAGTACGATAACAACAGCGCAGGCGCAGCGTTGCCCTTTCCTCGGCATGCGCCATCAGCGGCTGGCGCAGCGGGTGATGGTCTATGCGCTGCTGTTAGCGCTCTCGGTGTTGTTCATCCTGCCCTTCATGTGGATGGTTTCGACCTCGCTGAAGAACAGCGAGGATGTCTTTACCTATCCGCCGAGTTTCTTTCCAACCACGTTTCTCTGGCAGAACTATCCGCGCGGCTGGACGATCCTGCCGTTCAATACGTTCCTCGTCAACTCGCTGATTGTGACGTTCGCCAATGTGATTGGCAACCTGATCTCCTGCTCGCTGGTAGCGTTCGGGTTTGCGCGCCTGCGCGCCCGCGGGCGGGGCATACTGTTCCTGGCGTTGCTGGCGACTCTCATGATCCCGCGGGAAGTGACCATTGTGCCGCGCTTTCTGCTCTTCAGCCAGATGGGTCTGGTCAACACCCTCTGGCCCCTGATCCTGCCGGCGTGGTTCGGCTATGCGTTCTTCATCTTTCTGCTGCGCCAGTTCTTCATGACAATTCCGACCGAACTGGACGACGCGGCGCGCATCGACGGCGCCTCGTTGCTGCGCATCTTCTTCGAGATCATTCTGCCGCTCTCGAAGCCGGCGCTGGCGACGGTGGCGATCTTTGCCTTTATCGGCAACTGGAGCAACCTGCTCGATCCGTTGATCTACATTCGCTCGCAGGACCTGTACACCCTGGCGCTCGGTCTGAACCTGTTCCGCGGGCAGAACTTTACGCAGTTCAACCTGCTCATGGCAGTGTCGATCATTACCCTGATTCCGGTGTTGACGGTTTTCTTCCTGTCCCAGCGCCTCTTTGTTCAGGGCGTGACCCTGACCGGCATGGGGGGACGGTAACAGGGCTATTCATCCTCAAACACCCAATTCTGCTGGCGCGCAATCTCGCGCAACGCGCGCGCCAGCGCGTCGATCTGCTTGAGCAACAAGCCGATTTTCATCGGCGCATTCTGGTCCTGACGCACCCATTTGATGAGGTCGCCTTCGGCGTGCGCCCGAAACAGCCGATCCGTCTCGTCGATCATCTGGTCGAGCGAGCGGATGCGGAAGACACGCGCTTTGTTCTTCGGCTGATTCTCGATCGTCTCGTCGGTGCTATCGGGGAACGCGGTGTGGTCATCATCCCACAAACCGGCGTCGCTCTCATCGTCGGACAGATCGCCGAGCGCGGCGCCTTTGAGGAGCGGATCGACGGATGGCGGGACGGGGATGCTGCTCGCGCCGTGCGGCATGGTCGCCGCCAGATCGACGCCCTGTTGCAGCGCATGGAGCGCATCGTCGAGCGAGAGATCGGGATTGGCGGCAAAGAAACTGGCCAGGCGGCTGATCTCGGCAGCCGACATACCCTCTTCGACGGCGGCGCGCGCCAGCTCGATCTGCGTGCGCTCGTTGGGGACGCGCCGCAGATGCTGCGCCTGGGTGACGTTCAGTTCGCCTTTGCGCAGATACTCCTGAATTTCGAGCGGCAGGTCGAGCAACCCCAGGTAGCGCCGCACCGTGCGCGGCGACAGCCCGACGAGGCGTGCAGTCATTTCATCGAGCGCGCCGTCGTTGTCAATGCCGCGCTCGATCGCAAGCTGCTCACGCAATTTCTGGAAGGCGCGCGCCTGTTCGAGGTCGTTCAGGTCGCGCCGTTGCAGATTTTCAGTCAACTGGCGCAGCAACACGCGCGGGTCGTCCGGGTCGAGCAGCACGCACGGCACCCGTTCCAGCCCCAGTTTCAACGCCGCCAGCCGTCGGCGGTTGCCGTACACCACGCGATAGCGACTGCGCCCGATGTCGATGACGCCGAGTGGCTGGAGCAACCCATACTCCGCGATAGTCGCTGCAAGCCCATCGATCTCGCCGGGGTCCTCGCGGACGCCCTGCGGATCCGGTTCGAGCGCCCGTGGATCGATCCAGAGAAGCTGCATATGTCCTCCATACAAGCGGCTTCCACCGCGCTCACCGTATGTGAACCTTGCACAAGCCGTCGCACGATTGGCGCGGGCTGAGCCCGTCGAAGCCCATGCGCGCCGTCAGGTGCGAGCATGTGGAGCATCAAGCGCGCGCAGAGGCGCGAAGATATTGCACATGATTTCGTTCAGAGGACGATTTCATCTGTGCCATGCTCGCTGCAAGCAGCGCTGGCGCGCCTCGCAATGACGGCAGCGCACAGTACAGATGTTCGGGGCGAGTATATCAGATGTTGCGCAGGGCGGCAAATCGTTTCATGCTATAATCGCAACTGCGCGCCTTTGCACAACGTCATGTTCTGTAACCGAGCATATGCTCATGCTCGTCTCACGAAGGATCAACGTTTGTGCAGCGACATGGAGGCCCCCCATGACCACACGACCGGCGTTGGTGCAGGAGATCGCCGATGCGCAACGAACGATCAGCGCGCTGACCGAAGAAATCACCGCTACCCGCAGTTATATCAGCGCCAATGAACAGGTTCTCCAGAGCCAGCCGCCGTCGCTGCGCGCCATCACCGAAGAAGGGCTGGCAAAGGCGCGCGCAAACCTGGCGCGCAAAGAGGCGGAATTGCAGATTGCCCAGCAGACCCTGGCAAATGCCCAGCGCACCCTGGCGAAGGTCGAGGAGATTGAGCGCAAACAGGGGGAAATCCGCAAACTCGAACAGGACCTGGCGACGATCAATGCGCTCCTTGAGCGCGCGCGCGGCGAACTCTCCCGCCTCGAAGGCGAATTGCTCGCCATGACCGCTCCGGTCGCGGTTCCTGCGTTTGCCCTGGCGCTGAGTGATGGGCGATCCATTCCGCTGCCGACCGACCGCGCTGAGTTGCTGATCGGGTGCCAGGACGCGGCGGACAGTATCTTTCCCGACGTTGACCTCGCGCCTTTCGATGGGCGCACGAGCGGCGTCAGTCGGCGCCATGCGACTCTGCGCTATGCCGGCGGTCAGTGGACGATCACCGATCTCGGCAGCGCCAATGGGACGTTTGTGAATGATAAGGCGCTGACGCCGCATACGCCGACGGTTCTGCCCGAAGGTTCGGTTATTCGCCTTGGCGCTTTCGTCGTCACCTTTCGCTCGCTGGCGCCGAATAAAACGGTACGGCTCTCATGACTGCGCTTTCACTCGCTGCACTTGTTGGTCTGGAATTGGCGCAGCAGGCGCTGCTCCTGCTGGCGGTCGAGCCGCGCCTGCGCGGCATCGCCGTCGGCGCGCCGGCGGGCGCGGGAAAGAGCAGCCTGGCGCGCGGCATGCGCGATCTGCTCTGCACTGGCGAGCGGTCGGTTCCGTTCGTGGAACTGCCGCTCGGCGTGGACGAAGCCGGATTGCTTGGCGGACTCGACATTGAGGCGACGCTGCGCGCCGGAAGGCGGGTGGCGCGCGCGGGGGCGCTGGCGCGCGCCGATGGCGGCATTCTCTATGCCGATCAGGTCAATCTGCTGCCCGACGCAATTATCAATCCGCTGATCGCCGCCATCGATACAGGCGAGGTGCGGCTCGAACGCGAGGGTCTCAGCATTCAGGCGCCGGCGCGCTTCGTTTTCATCGGCTCCTACGACCCCGCCGAAGGTCTGCCGCGCCGTCATCTGCTCGACCGGTTAGGGTTGTTGCTGGTGTTGCCGCGCGCGATGAATGAACAGGCGCGCACCGAGGTGGTGCGGCGCAACCTGGACCCGGCAGCGACGCAGGCGTATGCCGACGACCTCGATCTGCTGCGCGGGCTGGTGCAGGCGGCGCGTGAACAGTTGCCGCAGGTGCGGATCGAGGACGAGCAGATCGAACAGTTGGTGGCGATGGCGGCGCTCTGCGGCGTTGAGGGGCACCGCGCCGACGCTTTTGCGGTGTATGCCGCATGTGCTGCGGCAGCCCTCGGCCTGCGCGACCATGTTGAACAGGAAGACCTGGAACTGGCAGTGCGGCTGGTCATCCTGCCACGCGCGACACGTCTGCCGCCTCCGCCGGAACCGCTGCCGGACGAAGAACCACCGCCTCCGCCGCCTCCCTCCGACGCCGAGAACGATACCGCTGACGCGCCGCCTGAGCCGCCGTCGGAAGATGAGTTGACCATTCCGCCCGAACAGGTGCTCAGCGCGCTGGCTGCCGAACTGCCGGTCGAACTGGAGCAGTTGCCATTCCGTGCGCTACGCCGTGGGAAGACCGGGTCGCGCGGCACGGTGGCGGGGAAGCGGGGACGGCACATTCGCAGCATTCCCGGTGATCCGCGACGTGGACGGATCGACGTATCCGCCACGCTACGCGCGGCTGCGCCATTCCAGCCGTTGCGCCGCGCTCAGGCGGACGCAAACGCCGCGTCCGCCAGGGTGCTGTTGCGCGGCGACGATCTCCGCATCAAGCAGTACCGCAGCAAGGCGGGGGCGCTGTTCCTCTTTGCAGTCGATGCCAGCGGCAGCATGGCGCTGCACCGCATGCGTCAGGCGAAAGGGGCGGTGCACGCGCTTCTTCAGCGAGCGTATGTCCACCGCGACCGTGTGGCGCTGCTGGCGTTTCGTGGACAAAACGCCGAATTGCTGCTGCCGCCGTCGCAGAGTGTCGAACTCGCGCGCCGCGCCCTCGATCTGCTGCCGACCGGCGGCGGCACGCCGCTGGCAGCGGCGCTCCTGGCAGCCATCGAGGTGGCGCAGCAGGCGCGCGCGCGCGGCATTATGCAGACGGTGCTGGTGCTGCTCACCGATGGGCGGGCGAATGTCGGGCTGCGCGTCGGGCGCGAAGGGGTTGCCGACGAACTGCAAACCATCGGGCGCGCAGTGGCGGCGGCGGGCATTCAGACGATTGTGGTCGATACGCAGCGCACCTACCTGAGCCGCGGCGAAGCGCGCAAACTGGCGGAATGGCTTGCTGGCGAGTATGTCTACCTTCCCAATGCGCAGGGTGAACAGATCGCCGCGCTGGCGGTTGATCAGGTGGAGCGGTAAGGCGCGTTTCTTCTGTTTTACCTCGCCACAACCGGCAGGAATGCCCTCGGTGTCAGCGGCGTCAGCGACTCGATGGCGGCAAACACGTCGATACGCGGCTTCGTCAACCTGTTGCGCGTATCGGTGATGGGCTTGCCGGTGCTGATCAGCGCGGCCACATATCTATCCGGCGTATAGCCAGGGCGCGCGCTGCGCAGCAGCGCGAGCGCCCCGGCGACGTGCGGCGCTGCCATTGATGTCCCCGATTTGGGCGCAAACCCGCCCCCCGGCACAGACGATGTGATCGCCACTCCTGGCGCCAGCAGGGTCAGGAACGACGCGCTGTTCGAGAACGACGCCACCTGCTCCGGCGTTGTCTTGGTCGTTGCGCCAACGCTGACGACGTTCGACAGACATGCGGGCAGGCTGAGGGCGCTGGCGCTGCCGCCGTTCCCCGAAGAGGCGACAGTGATGATCCCCCGATTGCGCAGGACGGCAATGGCAGATTTCAGGGCGGCGCCAACCTCGCTGCTTTCACACGTCGCAACACTGCCGAACGTGCCCGCGCCTATGCTCAGGTTCACTGCTGCCAGCGGCGAGGTGAAGGACGTTGACGCCAGCCAGTCGAGCGCGCGCAGTTGGTCGGAGACGTAGCTCAATACGCACGGCGAAGGGAGCGAGAATGCCGAGCAGTTGGCGATCTTCGAAAAGATCTGCACGGCAATGATCGATGCTCCCGGCGCAACGCCGTCGTTCCCGGCGGCAATCCCGGCGACGTGTGTGCCGTGGTCGCATCCTGTAAACGCGCAAGATGCCGCTGCGCCAGGACCGATAACCTCGGTTCCTCCGCCGGGGCAAAGTGATGTTGCGCCATCACCGGAATTGTTGGTCGAGAAACATGCTTCGGCGACCACGCGCCCGCCAAGAAAGGGGTGCGCGGCATCGACGCCGGTGTCGAGAATGGCAATCGCAACGCCAGAGCCGGTGGTCTCGGCATGCGCCTGATCGGCGTGGATCAGGGCAGTGCTGCCCGTCAGATGCGGCACAGCCAGCATATCCTCTACGACAGAGGCGACCTGCGGATGATCGTCCAGCCGCTCGATTGCAGTGCGCGGCGCTTCCAGCACGATGACCGGAAGCGTGCGCAAACGGGCAACCTCGCGCGCGCCGGCGGCGGTTGCAGCGGCGGCAACATCCTCCTGTGCCTGGGCAATGCCGGGGAGCGCCGTACTCGCATCACCCTCCGCCGCCGGCGCGCGCAGCACGACGATCACCCGCGTGCTGCCGGCGGTCTCTGCTCGCCCTGAGTCAATCGGGAGGATCAGCGAGCCAGTCAGCAGAAGGATCAGAAGAAGGATTGAACGTAAGGAGCGACGACAGGAAGAAATCAACATATGTGCTATACCTTCTTGCGGTTGGCAGCCAGAACGCTGGTATCATGATACATGAACGCGAGGCGCAAGGAGATGTTGCATTCCTGGGGGCTATCGACATAACCTGCTCGCCGTCATTTCCAGCCCGTGAAGGCGGTCTTCGCTTTCCATAGCCCGCGGCGTATGGAGTTTGAATAATTATTCCGCTATCCGTTCGTCCGCCCGGCGGCTGAAGCCGCAGGCTCATGCTGCAAAGCCCGCCTACGCGGGCTAGATCTGGCGATATCGGATTATGTGCCCAACAACAGTATTTATTGGACAATCTCGTGATCGGCGCCAGCTGAGCCGGTCGAAGCCAACGCCAGCTGAGCCGGTCGAAGCCAACGCCAACCGTTCCACAGGTGCAAACGTGATTGTCCAGGTTGAGGTTGATCGTCCTATCAGAAGGAGAATCCCTTGATCATCGCACGATATGGCGCAGCGCTCTTGATCATCCTCCTGATGGCGCAGGTGTGGTTTATCGCGCCTCCCGCTCACGCCGCCGCCTCGAGCGGCGTGTTTCAGCCCGGTGCGTGTATGTTCGAACTTCCTGCTGGTGTGGTCGAAGGGCGTGATCTGGAATGCGGCTGGCTGCAGGTGCCGGAACGCCACGCGCAGCCGGAAGGTCCCGTCATTCGCCTGGCGGTTGCGATCATCAAATCGCGCGCCAGCGACCGTAAACCTGACCCGCTGGTGATGCTGCAGGGCGGTCCCGGCGGTTCGACGATCGACACCTACACCCAGATCCTCTTTGGTCCAGGCAGCCGCCTGCGTGATCTCCTCAACCGCGACATTGTGCTGTTCGACCAGCGCGGCGCGCTCTATTCCGAGCCGTCGCTCGTCTGCCAGGAGCAGCTGGAACTGGTCGAGCGCACCATCGAGCAGCGATTGACCTACGAAGAGTCGGATCGGCTGTCGCTCGAGGCGACAACCGCGTGTCGCCAGCGGTTGGCGGGTGAGGGGATCGATCTTTCGGCGTTCAACAGCATCGAGAATGCTGCGGATGTCGCTGCGCTGGCGCGTGCGCTGGGGTATGAGAAGATCAATCTCTATGGCGTTTCCTATGGCACATTGCTGGCGCAACACGTCATGCGCGACCATCCCGACGTTCTGCGCAGTGTGGCGCTCGATGCGGTCGTGCCGACCAGCGTCAATTATCTGCTCGAGGCGCCGCGCTCGCAAGACCGCGCCTACACGGAACTGTTCAATGCCTGCGCCGCCGATGCGGGGTGCCGGGCAGCCTACCCGAACCTGGAACAATCGCTGGTGACTGTGATCGATCGACTTAACCGCGAACCGGCGCGCGTGCCGATCACCGACAACAAAACCGGCAAAACGTACAACGCCGTCCTCGATGGCGACAGTTTCGCCAGCGTCCTTTTCCAGATCATGTACGTATCGAGTTTCATCCCGGCAGTCCCGCGGATCATCGATGACGCGACGCGCAACGATTTCCGTGTGCTGGGGCAGGTGCTGCCGATCATCGTTTTCGACCGCACGTTTAGCCTGGGGATGCACTATGCAGTGATCTGCGCCGAGGATGCCGACTTTTCACCCGAAGACGCGCGGCTGGAAGGGGTGCGTCCATTCATTGCACTCGATGGACGGCGCAGCCTCGACGGCTATCTGGAACGCTGCAATGTCTGGCAGGTTGATCAACTCGATCCGCTCGTCGATGAGCCGGTGTCCGGCGACATCCCGACACTCGTGCTCTCTGGCAAGTTCGACCCGATTACGCCGCCGGAGTTTGGTGATGTTGTGGCGCGCACCTTGAGCCGGGCATATGTCTACACCTTTCCCGATACAGGGCATGGCGCCGTCGGATCAAGCGCCTGCGCCGACGCCATGCTGAAGGCGTTTCTCGATAATCCATCACAGCCGCCGGACTCTTCCTGCATCGCTGAGAGTGCAGGTCCACGCTTTATCTCGCCGGAAACGGTCATTTTCACGCCGGTGACGTTTGCACTGGCGACACTCGACGCCGCCGGGCTGGCGCCGCTCGGCGCCTTCGTCGGCGCGCTGCTCCTGTTGCTCTCGGCGTGGATCGTCTGGCCCCTCGGCTGGTTGTTCCGCCTGATCACCGGCGGAAAAGCGCCGGAACCGTCCGTCGGCGCCGCCATTGCGCGCTGGCTGGTCGTGCTGGCGGGAGCAACGGGGGCGGTATTTGTCGGTATCACGCTCACCGCCATCGTGCAAATGGCAGTCGCCAATGATGCAACGATCTTCTACGGACTGCCGCGTTCTACGATGCTGGTCGCAACAATCTGGGGCATACCCGCGCTGGCGCTGGCGATTGTCGTCTGCGTGGCGCTCTCCTGGGCGCGCGGGTGGTGGTCGGGCATCGGGCGCGTTTATTATGCCCTGCTTGCGCTCTTCGCCATCGGGTGCGCAGCGGCGCTGGCATGGATGGGGGTGTATGGATAGAACCCGAAGAGTCTCCGCTCAGTTTCTCGTTTCCGGTTGGCGGTGCGCTCGATGGCCGGTAACGACCATCGCACGGTCGCCGGTCTGTTGCGGCATACGATGCAACACGCCTCACCGTGCGCGAAGTGCGGGCGTCTGAGTCAGGAGAATGCGGCAAGCATTGGCAGATAATGGGCAATCATCTCGCTCCCCCGGAAGAAACAGGAGAGGTTTAGTTTTTCGTTCGGCGCGTGCATATTGTCGTCGGGCAGTCCGAAACCGGTAATTACCAGCGGCGCACCCAGGGCTTCCTGAAAATCGGCAGCAATTGGCAGTGTTCCGCCGCCGATCATGCAGGCAGCGGGTGCGCCGAACGCCTGTTCAAACGCCTGTGACGCCGCCTGAACCGCTGCTGCGCGGTAATCGACGAGCACCGGACGCGATGCGCTCAGGACGCGCACATTGAGCGATACGGTCGGCGGCGCCCGATGGTGCAGAAAGTCGGTAACGCGCTGCGCAATATCCTGCGGGTCCTGATAAGGGACGAGCCGCATGGAGAGTTTTGCCGTCGCCTGCGCCGGAATGACGGTTTTCTTCCCCGGACCGGTAAATCCGCCGCTGATGCCATGAATGTCCAGCGTGGGTCGGATAGTGGCGCGCTCGATAGCGGAAAAGCCCGCCTCTCCCGCCAGTGCAGGCGCGCCGGTCATTGCCAGCAGAACGGCGTCGCTGAGCGGCAATGATGCCATCAGGCGTCGCTCAGCGTCATCCATTGCACGCACCCGGTCGTAGAAGCCAGGAACCTTCACCCGGCGCGTCTCGCCATCCTGTAACGATGCCAGCAATCGGACAAGAACGTTGAACGGATTCTCTACTGCGCCGCCAAACGTTCCTGAGTGCAGATCGCTGGCCGGTCCGCGCACTGTGATCTCCAGGTAACAGTTTCCCCGCGTTCCGTAAAGAATAAGCGGATGCTGCGGCGTCAGCATCGACGAATCGACCATCAACACGGCGTCGCATCGCAGACGATCCGCTTCGCTGTGGACAAAATGCCGCAATCCGACGCTCGATGTCTCCTCTTCCCCTTCGACGATCAGCCTGACGTTGATCGGCAGCCGTCCTGTGGCGTGCAGCCAGGCATCCAGCGCCGCAACTGCCGCCATGACCTGCCCTTTGTCGTCGGAGGCGCCGCGTGCGTAGAGGTTGCCATTGCTGGCAGTGGGTGCAAACGGAGGTGTGTGCCAGGCATCTACCGGATCGGCGGGTTGGACGTCGTAATGCCCGTAGATGAGGAGTGTCGGTGCAGTTGGTCCGGCATCCAGCCATTCGCTGAGGACGATGGGATGCCCGGATGTCGGAATGATCGCAGTGTGGCTCATGCCGGCGCCCCGCAGGCGGTCAGCCAGCCAGCGTGCAGCCATCGCCATATCCGCTGTGTGCGCCGGGTCCATGCTGATGCTGGGGATGGCAAGAAACTCGCACAACTCTGCCAGATGCGCATGCTGGCGATCACGCAGATGCGCAATGACTGTCGTTGACATCTTTGATCCGGCTAAACCAGGCATCGCGTTCTCCTTCACTCGACAATCCACGGCAGTCCCGTTACCGCAGCGCTGCGCTGTTCCGGGTCGGTGCGCACGTCAATGATCGCCGGCAATCCTGAATCGAACGCGCGCCGGATCGCCGGCGCAACGTCTTCCGGTCGTTCGACATGCTCGCCGTAGCCGCCGAGCGCTCGCGCCAGCTCGTCGTAGCGCGTCGGTCCCAGGTTCGTGCCGATCACGGCGGCGTCACCCCAGCGTCGCCGCTGACCATCGCGCGTCTCGCCCCAGCCGGCGTCATTGGCGATCACCACAACGATCGGCAGACGATGCCGCACGGCGGTGTCGAATTCCATGCCGCACAGTCCAAACGCGCCGTCCCCCATAATTGCCACAACCGGAGTGTTTGGGTGCGCCAGTTGTGCAGCGATTGCGAATCCCAACCCCACGCCGATGTGCCCGGTGCTGCCGACCCACGTCACACCGCCGGGGATGCAGGCGTCGAGATACTGAATGGCGAACGCTGCACTGTACCCGCCATCCACAACCTTGATCGCTTCGCGTGGCAGACACTTCGCCAGCGCCTGCATCAACTGAATTGAGTGCATCGGTCGTGCAGGATCGCGCGCCGCCAGATCGGCGGCGGTCTCTGCGCGCATGGCGGCGATGCTGCCGTGCGCCCGTGCGGGCCATTCCGTCTCCATCGCCCAACTGCCGCCCCCGGCGACCAGTTCGTTCAGTTGACGCAGCACCTGTGCTGCATCGCCAACGATGCCGACATTAATCGGGCGTGTCTTGCCGATGCTTTCAGGATGAATGTCCACCTGCACCACCGGCGCATCCATAGCGAAAAGTGGAAAGCGCCCATAGCCAATCGTCCAATCGAGTCGCGTACCGATCACCAGGAAGGCGTCCGCCATGGCTGCCGGAGCAGGATAGAACCCCGCCGAGAGTGGATGATCATCGGGAATGATGCCGCGCGCCAGGTTGCGACTCAAGACCGGTATACCGGTCGCCGCGACAAAACGGCGCAGTTCCTCTTCGCCGTGCGCCCACCAGACGCCGCTGCCAGCGATCAGGAGCGGTCTGCGCGCCTTTCGGAGGATGTCGAGCACTCGCCGCACCAGCGCCGGGTCGCCTGGCGGTCCCACAGTCACCCGGTAGTTCTGCGGAAAGGTGATGGCATCTTCATCGACAAGCGTGTGCATCACCTCCAGCGGAAAATCCAGGAACGCCGGACCAGGACGTCCAGTGGTGGCATGACGCATGGCGGCTGCCGTGTATTCGGGCAGCCGCCGGACATCGAAACATGTGCGCTGCCATTTGGTAATCGGGCGTACCAGGCGCACCTGATCGATCGCCTGCATCACGCCGATGTCGCGCCCCGCCAGCGACCCCTGCGCGCAGGCGATGATCATGGGAACCTGCGCTTCATACGCCACCTCGATGCCGGCCACCGCATTGACCAGACCTGGCGCAGCATCCACTGTGAGCAACGCAGGTCGGCGTGTGAACCGCGCAAACGCATCCGCCATGTGCGCGGCGTGCATCTCGTTGCGCACGTCAATCACTCGGATGCCCTCGTCGCGGCAGGCGTTGACCAGGTGGTAGTTGTGCCCGCCAACAATCGTAAAGGCATGGGTCACCCCCGCTTCGCGCAGGGTGCGCACTATGAGTCGTCCGCCATCGACACGACCTTTGGGTATGGCGGGACGTGTGGCGTTATCGCTGGTGATACTGGCAATAAATCTGACGAACTCCTCGTGCGGTATGCGATGGCGCAAACCAACCAACCCGGTGCGATCGGGCGGTCCGACGCGGCGACGCAGCGGCGGCGGGTCAGCGTCAGCCGTCTCGATAATGGCATCAACCACCTCCTGTGGGTCACTGCTCTGTTCCCAGGCAACGGCCAGCGCTTCCGCCATGCGCATGGCGCGCGCGTAGTACGGGCTGTCCGGTCGAATGGCAGACCGGGCAGCGGCAATGGCGCCAGCGGGCATGTCGGTTTTGAACATACCGCACGGCTGAATGACCGACACGTGAATGCCGAACGGCGCCACCTCGTGGTAAAGACAGTCGGAAAATCCCTCGACCGCGTGTTTGGTCGCAGTATAGACCGCCTGAAACGGAAACCCGACAACGCCGCTATCGGACGACAGATTGATGATATGCCCGCGACCAGCATTGCGCATATGAGGAAGAACCGCCTGGGTTACGAGGATCATCCCGATGATATTGACATCGAACAGGCGGCGGATGTCGTCCAGGTACGCTTCTTCCAGCGGACCGCCGTGCCCCAGGCCGGCATTGTTGACCAGTATATCGATGCGCTGGAAGTGCGTCGCCGCCGTTTCGACAGCGCGCCGGATCGCGGCAGGGTCTGTCACGTCCATTGCCAGGCGCAGCAACCGCGCAGGGTCGTCCGCATGCAGATGGGTAAGGAGATCCGTGCTACGGTCAGTGGCGACGACACGCTCGCCGCGTTCGATCAGGCGTTGCGCCAGGCGTGCGCCGAATCCGCTCGCGCAACCGGTGATCAGCCAGGTGCGTTGTGAACGGGTCATACGATTCATCGTCGCCTCCTTGCGACTCAACTGAGCAGACGAGTGATCGGCATTGCCCACAGGTTCGGGTCCAGCCGCTCCAGTCGTTCGCCGGGGTATGCGACAAGTCCGCCGCGCCAGCGCCCCCCGAACTCCGCCGCCAGTCGCCGCAATGCCGTTGCCTGAGACAGCCGGACTTCTGGTGAGGATTTGACCTCTACACCCCATATGCCAGAGGTTGTTGTCAGCAACAGGTCAACCTCCAATCCGCTATGGGTGCGGTAGAACCAGCAATCCGCCTGCACGCCAGTGGTGCGCAGCCACTTCAAGCATTCGCCCACGACATAACCTTCGAGCAGCGCTCCGCTGGCTTCGCCCCAGTACCCCGTCTGGTAGCGCCACAATCCGGGATCGATCCAGTAGAGTTTCGGGGATTTCACCAGGCGCTTGCCGGGACTCTCGAAATAGGGCGGGAGCACAAAGACCTGATACGATAGTTGCAGGTAGTTCAGATAGTTGCGCGCCGTGCCAGGGCTGATATCCGCATCGCGCGCCAGATCGGCGTAAGAAAGCGTTTGACCGGATCGCAACGCCGCCAGGCGCATAAACCGTCGGAATGGCAGGAGTTCGTCCAGTCGCGCCAGATCTGCCAGGTCGCGCTCCAGATACGTGTTGGCGTAGGATGCCAGCCAGTCCCGTCGATCGCTGTCTGTCAGTTCCAGCAATCCCGGCATGCCGCCCCAACGCAGTCCATAGTCGAACCAGAAAGCGCGCCGGTACGCTTCATCACCGAGCAGAACCAGCGGCTGATCGCTCAGGAGCGCGTCGGCATCTCCTTCTTCCTCGATCAACCGCGCCAGGAGCGGCGGCGCCGACGGATGCTCGCCGCCGACCAGCTCCGACAGCATCAGGGGCCATAATTCGTAAATGAACACGCGACCAGCCAGCGTCTCCCGGATGCGCTGGAGCATGACTATCTGCGACGATCCGAGGAGGACGCTGAAGTTGATCTCTCTCTGGTCATACGCGAACTTGATCTTCTCGAAAATGGCGGGTTCTTTTTGGGCTTCATCGAGCACCGCCTCGCCAACGGTTGCACCCCAGGCGCGTGTGGGAAGTTCGCGCAATCGGACGCGCTCCTCGGCTTCATCGAGCGATACATACCGCAACTGCGCATAAAGGCGACGCGCCAGCGTAGTTTTGCCCGTCTGCCGCGCTCCGGTGATCATCACCAGGCGACGCGTCGTCGGTCCGGGCAGGCGATGCTGAATTTGACGGAAAATCGTCATTGGCGTTGTTGATTTTCCTGGAAAATCGACAACAACAGTATATCATATTCAATACAGATGGTTGAAGAAATCAATCAATACCGCATTTGCTGCCGCATCCGGCAGGGTATCGAGCACCTCGTTGATCAACGCCATCTCCTGCGGCAACGCACCCGGCTGCAACCCGACCGCTGCCAGCAACCCCTCGACAACCGCTGGCGACGGGTCCTGCGCAAGTGTCTCAATGATCGAATGCACCAGCGCCGGATCAATCGGCGGCATCTGCCGCACCTCTTCCACGCAGGCGGCGATGTCGGCGAGTAACGCTTCGACATTGTGCGCTACGCCATAGGTGACCGAGATGTGCAGGTTACGCGGCGAGCGCGGCGTCGAGAACTGTGGCTGAAGATACCACCCGCGGCGGCGTAGCGCATCCGCCAGTTGAAAGACATTGATCGCGTTCGAGGCGAAAGAAAACATGCTCATCGCCGGATGTCCCAGCACATACAGACTGTCAATCGCATTGATGCCCGCCATCAACCGCTCTGTCGCCTGCTGCACAGTCGCAACCATCTCGCGGTACCCCGCCTCGCCCAAATAGTGCAGAATTGCCCACGCCCCCGCGATTGGTCCCGCCGAACGCGAACTGAGCGCCGTGGGATTGATGATCGTATAAGCCGTTGTGTCGGTCGAGGCAAAGATCTGATACCGCCGCAGGCTGCGATCACGGTAAAGCACGACTGAGACACCTTTCGCAGAATACCCGTATTTGTGCAGGTCAACCGAGATCGACGTAACGCCGGGAACGCTGAAGTCGAACGGCGGGATCGTGCGACCAATCTGGCGCAGAAAGGGGAGATACATCCCGCCGACGCACGCATCGACGTGGCAGAGCGCGCCGTGCTCCTGCGCCAGCGTCGCGATGACAGGCACGGGATCGATCACGCCCTGCGAGTAGCACGGCGCCGACGCAACCAGCAGAATGGTATTTTCGGTGATTGCCGCGCGCATTGCTGCAATATCCGCCTCGAACGTCGCCGGGTCGAACTCGACGACCACCGGTTTGACGCCGAGGTAGTGCCCTGCCTTGTGAAAGGCAGCGTGCGCAGTACGTGCCAGAACCATTTCTGGCTGTGCGATCTGCGGTCGGTGCGCCCGCGCCCAATCGCGCGCCGTTTTGACCGCCAGCAGAATGCTCTCTGTGCCGCCGCTCGTCACGTTGCCTGCCACATGCTCGTCGCCTTGCAGCAACCCGGCGACCATGCGCACAACATCGCTCTCCAGTTGCGCCACGCTTGGAAAGGTCGTCGGGTCCAGACAGTTTTCACTGAGATAGAGCACATACGCATCATTGACCACTGTGACAGCAGTGGCATCCGGCTGATAGACATACGCAAAGACTCGACCGGATCGCCAGTCCATATCGTATGCCTTGAAACTGCGCAACATCGCCATAATTTCGTCTGGCGTCCTGCCATCAGGTGGAATGTTCACGAAGGCGTCCTTTCCAGCGCAAGGTCGCGCCCGACGGCGCGTTCCAGCGGATATTTCCACATGAAGAAGGCGATGAGCAGCGCTGCAATAATCGGCGTTCCGCCGATCAGAAAGCGCACTCCCCATGCGGCGCTTGCGGGTTGCACGTCGCTGCCCGCAATATACCCCGACAGTGACAGCACCGAGGCGAAGAGCACCCCCTGCGCTGAAAATGCCAGTTTGGTGATGCCGCCGTTGATGCCGAAGAAGATCCCCTCGCGCCGGTAGCCGTGCCGCGTGGCATCATCGTCGATAACCTCCGAAATCAGCGGAAATGGCATGATCATCGAACCCGCCAGTCCAGGCACGACCAGCAGCGTGCCGATCAATCCGGTGGAGAAATCATTCGCCAGGATCATCGCAATGAATCCGGGGATGAAACAGAAACTGGTGATGATCCACGCCCGCCGCGGTCCGATCCGTGCGACCATCGGGCGCCAGATCAGCAGCATCGGAATGGTCAGCAGGATTGGGACGCCGAGCAGAATTGCTTCGGCATCGCCGCCGCTCAGTCGCACACCGAAGACCTCGATCTGCCCCTGAATACCAAGTGCGTATTTGCGCCAGAAGGGAAGCATTGCCGCCAGCACCAGCCAGATATATTCCTTGGCAATGTTGGCGCCGATGAACCAGCGGAACGGACGACTGGAGAGCGCAATGCGCAGCGAGTCGATCAACCCGATGCGATCATCTTTGATCTTGCCGAGGTCTTCGCGGACGCCGGTCATCGAGATCAGGTAGCCTATCGCCACCAATGCGCCCATTATGGCGCCCATCCAGACGTACCCAACCCCTTCCGCCAGGATTGGCGCAAGGATGAAGGAGAGGAGGAGCGCAATTGTCGCGAGCACTTCCCGCACGGCGGAAAGATCGATGCGCGCTTGCAGGTGTGGCGCCACTTCCGGGAAGAGTGCGTTGTAGGCAATGATCGTCAGGCTGTAGAGGGTATCGAAGATGAACAGGATGATCAGAAAGTAGGCGGCGAGTATCCATGGCGACTGCCCCGGCGGCGTCCAGAGAAAGAAGAACGAGAGGCCGAGCGGCACTGCTCCGAAGAGCACATATGGCACACGTCGCCCGATCGGTGTGCGCGTGCGGTCGGACAGTTGTCCCATAAGCGGGTCGTTGATCGCGTTCCACAAGCCGTAGATTGTCCAGATCACGCCCGCCGCAGCCGCATTCAACCCCAGCACATCGACATAGTAGAACTGAATGCGGTTCCCAAACACCTGATAGGCGATCGTATTGGCGAAGTTGCCCATGGCATAGGTGATGTAGCGGAACAGTCTGCCCATGCCTGCGTTCCTCCTTGAACCTGTTGATCGATAACACCGGCGTTATAACCCGCGTATGCGTTTCTCGAACAGGTTGGCGCGAACACACCAGGATGCAAAGTTTGCGAGCAATTCAACCAACACCTCTTTGCGTCTTCGCGCTTGTGCGCCAGCCTGTCTAAAAATCTTTCAGGTTTTCTGATCGCCTGCGGAATCGTCCGGCAAGCCAAGCATACGCGCTGTATAGGCATGCATGAAACGTCTGAATACCGCTACCTGTTCGGGAGTCGTCGGATCGACGCGCGCGCCGGCTGCGTCGAGAGGGCTGCCGGCAAAGTAGCCATAGAGCATCCAGACAAAACCGGTCAGGATGAGGCGCAGATCGACATCTGCCGACGCGATCGTCCCGGCTGCCTGCGCACGTTTCAGCAGTGCGAGCGCCATATCGTACAGCGGCAACGAAACTTCCGCCTCAAGCGCGACCGGCGACTCGTCTCGCTCCAACCAGCGACGCAACCATAGACGCGGTGTTTCCGGCTGTTCGAGGGTCAGATCGACCAGTGCGTCAACCAGGGCGTTCAATCGTCTTCGAAGCGCATCGGGATCGGCGATGTCGTCGTCTGTCACGTGTTGCGTGTACACCGCGATGATCGCACGCTCCCGCTCCGCCAGGCGCCGGAAGACAGCGCGGTAGAGTTCCGATTTGCTGCCGATATGGTAGTGGATCGTGGCAACATTCAGCCCAACCGCTGCCGCGAGCGTGCGCATCGAAAGGCCGTGGTAGCCGTGTTCGGCAAAGAGAGTGGCGGCAACGCTCAAAATGCGCTCGACGGCGCTGCCATCTGTTTCGTGCGACGCTGCATCCATACGGAGAAGTGTTTCGCTATGAAGACACCCTGCAACCTGTTGTGCGAATGCACAGACAGGACGGAGAACAGGGATTGCCGCCTGCTATGGATGGTCAATCAAGCGTTTGATGGAATACATAGAGTATATTCAACCCCGGTGACCTTTGTCAAGATGCAATACATCCAATCGGTCTGAGATCGTCTCGATCCGTGCGAATCTGCGTTCGATCACACGCTATGCTGGTGGGATCTCTGCGCGCTCGATAGCATAGGGGCAAGAATGGGCGCTCAACTGCCGACTGTGATAACGACGCAACCTTGAACGTCCTCTCTTCGTCTCACCAGCGGATGTGTGTTGAGGAGTTCCCCATATGCTGAGACCTCGTTGGCGCAAAGTGTTCGCCGATGTCTGGAGCAATAAGACGCGCACCATGCTCGTGGTGCTGTCGATTGCCGTCGGCGTGTTCGCAATTGGCGCGATTGCCGGCGCCAATGCGCTGCTGACCCGCGAAATGACCGCAGCGTACCTGGCGGTCAATCCTGCCGACATCTCGATCTATCCTGATGCGTTCGACGATGAGTTGGTGCGCACGGTGCGCCGAATCCCTGGCGTGGCGGATGCCGACGGCAGGCGCACGATCAGCGTGCGTCTCCAGACCGGACCCGACCAGTGGCGCGATATGACGATCTATATCGTGCGCGACTTCGAGGATATGCGGATCAACAAAATCTTGCCCGTCGAGGGCGCCTGGCCCCCGCCACCCCGCACCCTGCTGGTTGAACGCGCGTCACTGCCGCTTACCGGCGCCAGTATTGGCGATACGGTGACCATCCGATTACCTGATGAGACCCTGCGTCGGATGCAGATTGTCGGGACGGTCGCCACGCCAAATCTTCCCCCGGCCATGCTGTCGAACCAGACGTATGCCTTTGCGTCCTTTGGAAATCTCGAGTGGCTCGGTCAACCGGAGTTTTATGATGAATTGAACATCACCGTGACCGGTGACCGCTTCGATAAGGAGCATATCGCCGACGTTGCTGCGCTGGTGCGGAACAAAATCGAGAGCAGCGGTCGCACGGTCTACTTTACCTATCTCCCCGAACCGGGGCGGCACCCGGCTCACCAGGTGCTGCAACCGCTCTTCCTGTTGCTCGGTTTTCTCGGCGCTCTTTCGTTGTTTGCCAGTTGTTTCCTGGTTGTCAACACGATCTCGGCGCTGCTGACCCAGCAGGTGCGGCAGATCGGCGTGATGAAAGCCGTCGGCGCGCGCACGAGCGATGTGGTCGTCATGTACCTGATGAGTGTTCTGCTGCTGGGGGTTATGGCGCTGCTGCTGGCGATGCCGCTGGCATACCTGGTCGCCGCCGGTCTGACGATCCTTATTTCGGGACTGATGAACACCGATGTGACCAGCCTGGCGATGCCGCTGGAAGTCTGGCTGATCATGATTGCCGTAGGGCTGGTTGTACCGTTACTGGCAGGGATCTTCCCGGTCTTCGGCGGCGCGCGCGTAACGGTGCACGAAGCGATCAGCGGCTATGGCCTGGGGAAAGGCCGCTTTGGGCGCGGTCGCATCGATCATCTGCTGCAACGCATCCATGGGCTTTCTCGCCCGCTGATGTTGTCGCTTCGTAACACGTTCCGGCGCAAAGGGCGGCTGGCGTTGACCATGGTGACGCTCACCCTCTCCGGGATCATCTTCATGTCGGTGTTCAGTGTACGCGACTCGATGCAGTTGACGCTCGACGATGCATTGAAATACTTCAATTTCCACATCCTGGGCGTCTTCAGCGGCTTCTACCGCACCGAGCAGATTGAACGCGAGGCGCTGGCGGTCCCCGGCGTCATCGCCGCCGAAAGCTGGGGCTTCGATACCGTGCGCCGGGTGCGCCCCAATGACACCGAGAGCGACTCGCTCACCATGTACGCCGTTCCTGCCGAAACGCGCATGATCATCCCGACGGTTCTCGAAGGGCGCTGGCTGCTTCCCGAGGATGAAAATGCGCTGGTGATCAACTCAAGCGTACTTGGCCTCGAGCCCGACATTAAGGTCGGCGATACGGTGACGCTGAAGATCAACCGGCGCGAAACGGAATGGAAAGTCGTCGGTATCGTGCGCGGCATTGGCGGGCAGGCGATTCTGTATACCCACTATCCGTACTTTGCTCGCATTCGCGGCTTTACCGGGCGCGCCGCTGCCGTGACTTTGCAGATCAATCCTTCTGACGCAGCAAACCAGGAGCGGATAGCAAAGGAACTGGAAGCGCACTACAAATCGGTCGGCATCCGCCTGGGCGGAACCCTGACTCTTTCGTTGCTCCGGCAGCAGAATGAACTCTTCTTCAATATTCTGATCGCGTTTCTGCTGGCAATGGCGTTGCTGTTGGCAATTGTCGGCGGGTTGGGCTTGATGGGAACAATGAGCATTAATGTGCTTGAACGCACCCGCGAGATTGGCGTGCTTCGCGCGATTGGCGCCTCGAACGGCGCGGTGCAACGCATCGTCGTCACAGAAGGCATCATCATCGGGGCGCTGAGCTGGGCGCTGGCAATGATCGTTGCTGTGCCGCTGGCAAAGGTGATTTCCGATAGTGTGGGCATGGCGTTCTTCCAGACGCCGCTCAGTTTCTCGTTCTCGATCAGTGGTGCGCTCATCTGGCTGGCGCTCGTAACGATCATCGCCGCGATCGCCAGCCTGCTGCCGGCATACAACGCGACGCGCCTCACCGTCCGCGAAGTGCTGGCGTATGAGTAATTCCGAAAAGCCGGGTAGGCGAAGGCATTGCCTTCGCCTACCCGTTGACAATGGCATTGCCTTCGCCTACCCGTTGACAATGGCATTGCCTTCGCCTACCCGTTGACAATGGCATTGCCTTCGCCTACCC